>NZ_RQSI01000089.1:0-8079 GCF_003856955.1 Novosphingobium sp. LASN5T | reverse complement strand
TGTTCCAGACGCCTTGAAGGTGAAGGCGTCCAGAAATGCCGGGCTGAAACGCCGTAGCGTGGCGTAACGCTCGGTTGCCGTTACCAGTGCGTCCTCGCCGGCAAGATCAGCAAGGGCATCTACTTGGCCCAGTCGGCCCCAAGCTGCGATTTTGGCCAAGTCGGAGAACGTTTTGGGAACGTGGCATTCGGTATTGACGATGGAAATCATAGAAGAGGACAGTTCGCTCCATCATAGGGAGTGGGTTGATGGATCGGAGTATTCCGGGCGGGGATTTGATCGGACGATGGAGCCTGAGCTTTGCCGATATTGATTTTGTAAATTCGAAGCCGGCCCTGACGCGCCTTGGCCTCGCCGCGCAGCTGAAATTCTTCGCTTCCCTGGGGTTTTTCGCGATCGATCCCGGCTCAATCCCTACCGATGGCCTCTCGTATCTGGCCGAGCAACTCGGTGTCGAGGCTGGCGAGATAGCCGGTTATGACTTTTCCAGTCGGACAGCACGACGGCATTGTGCGGAGATCCTGATCCATCTTGGATATCACCGCATGAAGCGGGTGGATCGCGCGCAATTGACGGAATGGATTGCTGGCGAGCTGTGCCCGGGCGGCCAGTCGATCAATGCCATGCTTGAGCATGTTTTCCTGTGGTGCCGGGACCGGCGTATTTATGGGCCGTCGCGCAAGGAGCTTGAACGTGTCGTTCGCTCACAACGGCAAGATTATCTGGACACCTGGCTGATCGGAACCAGTGATCGGCTTTCGTCAGATGCGGTGGCGTTATTGGAAGCCTCGCTTGCCGATCCGGACAGCTCGACCGGATTCAACAGGATGAAGGGTGACGCCGGACAGGCAACGCTCGACAACATTCTCGACGTGACCGAGAAACTCGCCTTTATCCAGAGACTTGATCTTCCCCATGATCTCCTGACGGCTACGGGCAAGCCATGGGTCGATCAGATTGTTCGCCGCGTTGCCGGTGAAAAGGCCTCGGAGATGCGCCGGCATGCGCCGGCGCGACAGCTCGGCCTTTATGCGATTTATCTAATGTCGCGGGAGGCGCAACTCACTGACGCGATGATCGACCTGCTGATCGAAACCGTTCACAAGATCGGAACGCGCTCGAAACGCAAGGTGGTGGGCGATATCGCGAAAGACATCGAGCGGGTCTATGGAAAGGAGCGCCTGCTGGTCGAGATCGCCAGCGCCTCGATCAATGAACCATCGGGGCGCATCTGCGATGTCATTTTCCCGATCGCCGGTAAGGCCAAGCTGGCGGCGATCGTCAAGGAGAGCCATGCGAAGGGCGCTCTGGACCGGCGCATCTACAAGGTGATGCGTGGTTCCTGGGCCAATCATTACCGGCGCATGCTGCCAAGCCTGCTTTCCGTACTTGAGTTCCGGTCGAACAACGCGGTGTGGCGGCCGGTCCTGGCGGCCCTCGACTGGATCAGGAGCAAGGTGGATGGCGGATGCCGCTTCGTGCCATTGCAGGATGTTCCGATCGATGAGGTGATTCCAGCGCGATGGCGCAGTTCCGTCATTGATGACGATGGGCGGGTAAACCGGATCAGCTATGAGCTTTGCGTCCTGACGCAACTGCGCGACCGCATCCGCTCCAAAGAAATCTGGGTGGTCGGGGCGGATCGCTATCGCAATCCCGATGACGATCTTCCCAAGGACTTCGAGATCAGGCGAGATGCGTACTATTCCGGCCTCAGCCTGACGCCAGATGCGCAGGCGTTTTGCGCCTCGATCCGGGAGGAGCTTGAACGGGAACTGTTGCTCCTCAATGCCAATATTCCACAAAACGACAAGGTCCGGCTCCTGTGGCGCGGCGACAACCGGATATCGATTACACCGTTCAAGCCCTTGCCCGAACCGAAGGGTCTCGCTTCGATCAAAAGCGAGATCGGTCAGCGCTGGCCGATGACCGGACTGCTGGACGTGTTGAAAGAGGCTGCTCTGGACACGGGATTGATGGATGCTTTCGAAACGTCGGCCTCGCGGGTTACCCTGTCGAAAGCAGCCTTGGCTCAGCGTCTTTTGCTGTGTCTCTATGGCTTGGGCACGAACGCCGGGCTCAAGCGGGTCGCTGGCGCAACACCCGATGTCAGTTACGAGGAATTGCTGCATGTCCATCGCCGTTTCATCCACGCGCCAGCGCTGAGGGAGGCGTGCGCGCGGGTAGCAAACGCGACACTGGCAATCCGCAATGCCGCAGTATGGGGAGATGCGGGCACGGCATGCGCGTCCGATTCAACGAAGTTCGGCGCGTGGGACCGCAACCTGATGACGGAATGGCACGCCCGCTATGGCGGCCGTGGCGTCATGATCTACTGGCATGTGGAGAAGCGCGCGACCTGCGTTTATTCCCAGCTCAAGCGGTGCTCTTCCTCGGAGGTCGCCTCCATGATCGAAGGCGTGCTACGCCATTGCACCGACATGGAAATCCAGCGCCAGTACGTCGATAGCCACGGCCAGAGCGCAGTCGGCTTTGCGTTCTGCCGACTCCTTGGATTTGAGCTTGCCCCGCGGCTGAAAGCAGTGGCACGCCAGAAACTGGCCCTTCCCCAAGCCGGCATGCGCACGCGGCTTTCCAATTTACTGCCGATCCTCTCCAGCCCGATCGACTGGGACGAGATCGAGCAACAATATGACGAAATGGTCAAATATGCCGCTGCCATGCAATCGCGCACCGCCGATCCGGAAGCGATCCTGCTCCGGTTTGCCAGAGCCGAAGTGATGCACCCGACCTACAAGGCGCTGAGTGAACTCGGCCGCGCGGTCAAAACAATCTTCCTATGCCGGTATTTGCGTCAGGAGGCATTCCGCCGCGAGATCCACGAAGGGCTGAATGTGGTTGAGAACTGGAACGGCGCTAATGGTTTCGTGTTCTTCGGCAAGGGCGGCGAGATCGCCACCAACCGCATCCATGAGCAGGAAATCTCCGTTCTGGCGCTACACCTCCTGCAAGCGTCGCTGGTGTATGTGAACACCCGCATGCTTCAGACCGTACTGGTTGAGCCGAAGTGGGCGGGGCGGATGACGCCGGAAGATTATCGTGGTCTCACGCCGTTGATCTACAGTCATGTGAACCCTTATGGCCGCTTCGACCTCGACCTGAACGACCGGATTGATTTTGGACGGCTTGCAGCGTGAGGCGGCTGATCGGCCTATAACATTTGGGTACACCCCAGAGTGATAGGGCCGAGTGACACCATTCGTCTGTCACAAAAGGGTGGGTTTGCGCTCAATGTGACGATACACTGCAAGAGCCACCCTAATGTGACGGATTTTGCACTTGGCTCGTATCGGATATGCCCGCGTCAGCACCACGGACCAGGATCTGGATATCCAGATTGGCCGCCTCAAGAATGCAGGTTGCGAAATTATCCGTTCCGAGACCGGATCGGGGGCCTCGCGGAGCGGGCGCACGGAACTGGAAACGATCATGCAGTTTATGCACACCGGCGACGAGCTGGTCGTGCTGCGGCTCGACCGGCTCGGCCGCTCCACGCGCGATGTCCTGAACCTGGTGCATGAGCTTGATGAAAAGGGAGCTTCGCTGCGCATCCTTGAGCCAGAGGTGACGACGGCGGGCGACATGGGGCGAATGGTCATCACCATACTCGGCATGGTCGCCGATATGGAGCTGAAGTTCATCAAGGATCGTCAGCGCGCCGGGATCGAAGCGGCGCGCGCCGAAGGCGTTTACAAAGGCCGGAAGAAGAACGTCGATGACGATGAAATCCGCCGTCGCCTTGCCGCCGGCGCCAGCAAGGCCCGCGTTGCCCGCGACCTGAAGGTCTCACGAATGACCGTCTATCGGGCGCTCGACATTATTCCGTCACAGACCAAACTGCCGGAAAAGCCGCCCACTGCCAGCATCGCCCTGCATCTGATTATCGAGAACTTCAACAAGCGTGGAAGAGGTAGAAAACCCGCTCGGGAGCGGATTGAGGCGATGCTGGAACGCGACTACGCCATGGTAAAAAACGGCAATTGTGATTACAAACTGACCGTCGCCTATGACCCCGATCCGGATGGCATTTCCCTTGATGAGGAAATCCAAAGCCTCCTCTCCGAGATGTTCAACATCGCAGAGAGCTACAATTGCTCCATGGAAGCCGATATCTACGAGGTCGGTGGTCAGCAACGGTCCTGGTAGAATCAATCAAGCGTTCAGTGTTCGTTCTTCAACCTGGCCAAAATCGCAGCTTCGGGCCGACTGGGCCTACTTGGGCCTTTGCCGCAACAAGCCGGTGCCAGCCCACCGCTTCGTCAATCAATTCGAGCGGATCGCCGCCATTCTGGACAGCCTCATCAAGTGCTGTAATCGTGGCGCCAAACAGCCGCATGAGTTGCCCCACCGACTGAATACTATCTTGGTAGCGACGCTCGCGCCCACGCCGCGCGCGCGTGAACATGCCGCCGATAAGTCGGTCAAACATTTGGATCGCGGCATCGGCAAGTCTGGCCTCAAGGTCGATCACTGCGGCCGTCAACGTCGCCCGCCTGCGATTGACGCTGTAATCCGAAAGCAGGAATGCCGGTGCCACGCCGCCCTCGCGGACAAATTGGGCAAAGCGGAATTCCGGAATGGCGCCCCCAACTACCGGGTGGATACCTATGCCGCGAACATAGCGCAGGCGCTCAAGCAAGCCATTGATATTGGCCGCAGTCGGGGCTTCTTCGAAATTACGCAACCACGCCAGCGGTGTCATGCCGAAATCCGGGTTGTTGATTACGAGTTCGTCTAGCCGTGTCAGTTCAGCAGAGCTGAGGCCTTCGACGATTGCGGCTGCGGCAGCTTTGCGTGCGCGTGCCCGGCCAGCAAGACCGGCGCGTTCCAGTGTGTCGCCTGACGGAAGAATGAACCGCTCACCCTTCAGGCCAACCATGAGGGCGCGAACAATCGGTTCACCTCTGTCTGTATACTCGGCGGCTTGCGCGGCAAGATTCAGGGCAAGTGCCAGGTCGCCGCGTCGAAACGGGCGTATGCCAAGATAACGCGCCACGAGATCGGCATGATCGGTACGGGTTTGCGCGCGCTGACCATATGCAGAGAAGGAGGAAGGATCGACGAATAACTGTGCCGCGAGGTACTGAAGAATGACGTCGGGAAGCCCGATCTCGGGTTGCAGACCAAAGCCGGGATGTCGCATCAAAGCGATTTGTGCAGCCAGACCGAGGCGATTTGCTGGACCATAGCGGCGCCCAACCAATTCAACATCTTCCGCAGAAAGGGTATAATGCCCAATGATCGCGGTTTCTTGGACAGGAGGATCGAACAGGCGCCGGCGCTCGTCTCCGGTCAGAAGTCGGCGTCGTGCCATTTTGCTCTCCCGCTGAGGCGAATAACAAAATTGACACCAAAGCGGCTTGCACTGGAGGGAGGCCATTCGTTGCCGGTTGATCCCCGAGCAATCACCCGGCGCAGCAAGACAGTTTGGCGACATCCTTATCAAACGTTTGGGCCGCCAGTTTGAGGCCTTCCACAGTGGTCAGGTAAGGAAATATCGTTGCACCCAATTCCAGGGTGGTCATGCCGTGTTTGATCGCCAGCACCAGTGTCTGGATCGAATCCGCGCCTTCGGGTGCCATGATCTGGCCGCCCAGCAAACGGTCGTTCGCCTTGTCGGCAATCAGTTTGATGAGACCCCGCGTATCGCGTGCTGCCAGTGCCCTTGGCACAGCATCGAGCGGGAGCAGCGAAACCTTGATGTCCAGGCCTTGCGCCCGTGCTGTCGTTTCAGTGAGGCCGGCGCTGGCGACTTGCGGGTCGGTGAAGACGACGGATGGCATGGAGGAATTGTCGTAGCGGTATTGGTTGCCCGTCACCGCGTTGCGCGCGGCCAGTTTTGCGCCATAGGCGGCCATGTAGACGAACTGGTCCCGTCCCGTTACATCGCCCGCCGCGTAAATGCCTGGAACCGACGTTTCGAGGTGGTCATCGACGACGATTCCACCATTACGGGCAAGCACTATGCCGCGCTCCTCCAGCCCAAGCCCGTCGCTATTGGGTCGGCGTCCGGTGGCGATGAGCACCTGTTCCGCCGCGACGGTGTCACAATGCCCCTCGCAGG
Organism: Novosphingobium sp. LASN5T; assembly: GCF_003856955.1. Taxonomy (NCBI): domain Bacteria; kingdom Pseudomonadati; phylum Pseudomonadota; class Alphaproteobacteria; order Sphingomonadales; family Sphingomonadaceae; genus Novosphingobium; species Novosphingobium sp. LASN5T. Next base: position 1,994 of record NZ_RQSI01000089.1, on the reverse strand, counting down.
TCAATTCGACCCCGCTCTGTGTTTGGGCGATACGCTGATAGCCGACACCTGCGCAAACCCGCACGCCCTCGGCTTCCAAATAGTTTTTCAGCGCGGCACTCACTTCCGGGTCCATTTCGGGGAGCAGGCGGCTTCGGCAGCAGATGGTGACATCAACGCCCAGACGCGAAAACATCTGTCCCAGTTCTACCCCGATCACCCCGCCACCGATCACCAGCAGCGATTTGGGCAAGCGATCCAGCGCCAGCGCCGATGTGCTGGTTAGGTAGGGCACGCTGTCCATCCCCGGAATCGGCGGCACGGCGGCGTGCGCACCCATCACCAATATGACCTTGCCGACCTTCATGGGCGCATCGCCGACAATCAGCGCACCATCGGCAAAGCGTGCCTTGCCCTCGATATAGCTCACACCGTCATAGGCGGGCAGCAGATCGACATATTTTTTTTGGCGCAGCGTCGTGACAAGATCGTCCTTCGACGCCGCCAATACGGACCAGTCATCCATCTGGACAGCGCCCCCAAGGCCGGGAAAGCGCGCGGCGGCAAGCCCACCATGCACCGCTTCGGCGGCGCGGATCAGCGTCTTGGAAGGAACGCAGCCAACATTGACACAGGTGCCGCCAATCGTGCCGTGACCGACGAGCGCCACTTTCGCGCCCAGATCGGCAGCGGCGATCGCGGCGGAGAACCCGGCAGAACCCGCGCCGATGACGGCCACGTCAAATCCTTCCTGCCCGGGGCGGTTGCAACAGTCGTTCATTGCTTATCGCTTTCTTGAGGCGCTGGCGGCGCCCCGCTCAGTTTTGAATAGCGCGCGCCGGATAACCCGCGTTGGTTGATGCAGCGGCAATCGCAGCAGCATTGGTGCGGCGCGGGTTATAGGTTGCGCGCGCGGTCTTGGCTGCGAAATCGACCGTGACCGCCGTTACCCCGGCGACGCCTTCCATCGCCTTCTTCACGGTGATCGGGCAGGTGGCGCAGGTCATGTTCTCTATGGCAAAGGTGGTTTGCTTCTGAGCGGTTGCGGTAGCCGCGGGGCGATCTTGCGCCGTGCCACTAACTGCATAGGCGACCCCGCCGCCAGCCATAGCCAGCACGGCCATAGCGATACATACTGTCTTTTTCATGGGTATTTCCTTTCAATAGAACCAGGGTGCCCACCAGTCGATGGTGAGCGCCAGGATGGCGACGGCAAGGCCCAGCCACAGCACCGCCTTGGTGGTCCAAGCCGATTGTGGACGAGCGCAGTAGGAACCGTCTTCACAGGGCGGTTTCGGCTTGAAATAGACATGCCAGAAGCCGTAGCCGAGCAGCGCGAGCGTTACGCCTGCGACATAGGGCTTGTAAGGTTCGAGCGCCGTCAGGTTGGCGATCCACGCGCCGGAAATTCCGAGCATAACCAACAGTAGCGGGACGACGCAGCAAGCCGAGGCGAGCCCCGCGCCGATCAATGCGCCCGCCGCAACCCAGTTTGCCTGCTTCGGCTCGTGGTTTTCGGTGAGGGCTGGCTGTCCCGCTTCCGGCGTTGAGACCATGGCTTGAATCCCTTGTTCCAACTGAGTGATTCGCAGTGTAGGCTCTGTAGCCACTACAGACTCAAGAGGTATTTTCATGGAGCAACAGGTCGGCATCTTGCGTGCCCAGCTTGCCCGGAAAACAGGCTGCAATCTCGAAACCATCCGCTATTACGAGAAGGTGGGATTGCTGCCGGGGCCGCCTCGCAGTTCCAACGGCTACCGCGTCTATTCGCCGGAACTGGTGCAAAGGTTGCAGTTCATCCTGCGCGCGCGCGACCTTGGCTATGCAATGGATGAGATACGGTCATTGTTGTCGCTCACCGATACCGGTGCACAAACCTGCGCGGAGGGGCTCTGTTGCAAAGATTGGCGGCAGTCAGAGGTAGGCTGTCGCTCTGCGCCGATCAGGCGGCTGCTGCGAAATGGTGGTTGAGCATGCCCATGGCCTCCGTCAGCGCCGAGGGCCCAATGCCAAAA
>NZ_RQSI01000088.1:0-8127 GCF_003856955.1 Novosphingobium sp. LASN5T | reverse complement strand
GCTGACCAGCATCAACCCACACGTCTGGCTGACCGACACGCTCACGAAGTTAGCCGGCGGTCACCCAGCCAACGCTGTTGGCGAGCTCATGCCCTGGACGCCCGTGGTCTGAAAACACCGCTTACGCGTGATCTCGGCGATGCCCGTGCCCGTCGGTGCGCCTGCCGCGCAAAGCTCCGGGAACAGCGTATCGAGGATATGAGCCCGGTCAGTGGAGAGGAGTCGCATCGAACCGACATGCTCGCCGTCCTCAACGGCGAGCAGATAGATGGCGTTGGCGTCGTCGAACTGGTCAACTTCATAACGATTATCGACGACCGGAACCGTCCAGCGCATCAGGTCGACAAACAGCCGCTTGCGATCGGCGAACATCGACGTCATGCGGGCGTCGGCCAGCGAAAAACCTTGCAATATGTGGATCATGGACTTGCTCCCGTGTCGTGGGAGCATCAAGGGAGCAGGGTTTTTAAACGTCCGGCATCCCTAGAATCCAGACATTGCGTCCTCATATCCGATCAGCCCGAGACGAACCGCCATCAGGCAAATCTGGGTCCGGCTGTAGACGTCGAAGGCTTGCCGGAGCTGGGCCATGTAGGTTTCGATGGTCGACCTTTTAAGATTAAGGATCATGGAGATTTCGCGGTCCGACTTGCCGATCGCGGCTAGGCGGACAACTTCCAGCTTGCGCGGACTGAGCCCGGGAATTCTGCGCTTGCGCATCGGGAAGCCGTGGAGACGGCGGGCCTCACGGAACGCTTCAGCGCCGATGAAGGCGGCTGCGCGGCATCGCCAAATCGAGGGGAGGTCAGTCTTGCTGGTCGTAAAGGAGCAGCATCCCGGTGGTTCGCCGGCGACACCCACAGGCAGCGTCATTCCAGTGATGATCCCATGGCGCCTGGCTTCCTCGAAGATGGTCTCATGGCGAGGTTCGATGTCGATCAAAGCTGATATGCTTGTCCACGGAAAGGCCGTGTTGGTGCGCTGGCATGCGAGCAGCGCCGGATCGTCCTCGTAGAAGCGCCGCTCGATGAAGACGTCTGCATACTCACCGAAATTGTCGAGACGGATGAGATTGGGACTGGGGCGCCTGAACCACAGGCTGTGAACCAGTGCGAGACGATCGAACCCCAGTTCTCGGATAGCCGCTTCGGTGAGCGCAAACAACTCGGCCGCCTTACGGCACTTTTGACAGGCGACCGAGTATTGCTCAACGAGGCGGTGAAGGCTCATGAGACCCTTCTTCCGCTCTGATACCGGGCTATCTCGAATTGCCGCCCCGGCCAGGCCTCTCGATCAGGGGGAAGTCCCGTTGGTGGACCATGATCCACATGGTATGATGCAAGTGTTTCGCTCGTTGATGATCGGGATATGTCATCCCTTGGAGGCACAGCTCCTTGTCCGACGACTTTTAGTGGTGAAACTCACTCGCACCGGAGGGAATGTACCAGTGCAAATCCAGACTCGCTCGACATTCGCTCCCACCTCCGGACCGTCTTGGTCCGTTTGTCTGGGCGAGGAAGAGGACAGGTCCGGGTACATCTTGAGGGTCGAGAGCATAACTATAGCTTCTTTTGGGGGCGCCATTCACGACGCCCATGCACAGACATGCGCTAAATCACCTGTTGGCGAGACAAGATGGCGCGATGTGTCACGCAATCAACGTATCCGGGACATGTCTTTGCTGACGAGGTTTTTGGGCTCCTTCAACTCAAGATTTATAGGTGCGCGTAGGGAAGATCGACCTCCACTACAGCCAGCCCGGAAGGAATGTTCTCGCGTCCGATGACGGCATCGATATGCTGTTCGTGGTTATAGATGAACTGCTCCGACCAACACAGCGGGATCGAATCAATGCCGCCGTGGGCGAGGGCCTTGTGCATACCCGCGAGCGCATCAAGATCTTCGCCGATGAACCTCCGGAAGAAGGTCAGGGTGTCCTGATCCAGTTTCTCATTGTCTGGTCCGCTGCCCGTCTTGACGAACGAAACCTCTACCCGGCATCGGCCGGGATCGATCGGCCAGACCATCACAATTGGAAACAGATACTCTGCGATCGGAAAAGTCGCGTTGGGGAAGACATTATAGCTGCGCTGGCCGCTCCGGGAGATCTCCGCGAGCTTGCTCGCCTGCTGCTCGGCGGTGTCGTCGTCCGACTTGAAGAATGCGGCGCCCATTCCGCTCGTCAGAGTTCCACGCGACTTGATGACGATGGCGTTGTGCCCGCCGCGGATCATTTGCAGAGCCGACGTCTTCGAATCGATGACTTTGTCGATCGTGTTCTCATGCACATATTTGGCATGATAATTTTCAGCAAAGTTATCCTGCAGGCACTTCCAGTTACAATCGACCTCGAAGCTGAAGCGCTCGAATAACCGCAGATCGTTCAGCGGGATATCGGACCACAGCGTCGGTATGTCGGTGAGAAATTCCAACAGCGGCGGCGCCTCATTGTCGAAGTTTACAAACACTAGGCTCCCAAACTGCTCGCAGCGGATCGGCTTGAGGCTCCGATCGGCCTTGTTAAGGCCGGAAAAATAATGCTCGTCCGGTACGAAAATCAATTTCCCTTCGAGATCGTAGGTCCAGCAATGGTAGAGGCAGCGCATGTTTCGCGACACACCGGCTTCGTCTTTCATGAGCAACGAACCGCGATGCTGACACACATTGTGAAACGCTCTCAGTTCATTGTCTCGCCCGCGCATGACGACGACCGGCGCATCGTTGAGCGTGTAGGTTCGATAGCTTCCCGGTTCCTCGAACTCGTGCGCCAATCCGACGAACAGCCAGGTCTTCGACCAGAGATGCCGTTTCTCCAGCTCATAAAAGACTTCGCTGGTGTAGCGGGCCGCCGGCATATCCGGAAGCGTCGGAAAACCGTCAGGGTGTCGGCGCTCGCGCATTTGCGTGCTTGCCGCTTCCCACATCGATTGAATGCGCTCGGGGGTTTCCAGGGTCATTGCAGCCTTCCTCGTCCTATCTCCACCGTCGTTCTAACTTTTCGGCGATAGTCGCTCTATCCCCCCGGCGGGGGACCGGGGAGGCCGGTCAACATCGTCCCGCCCAGCAGGGACTGCAATGTGAACCAGTGGGCGATAGGCAGGACCTATTGGGGCGGCTGGACTGGGAGCAGGGATGCCTCGGCCAACCGACCGTCCCGCAGCGCAAGGACCGGATGTTGCCTAGGATCGTTGAAAGCGCTCAAGCTGCCCTTGATGGCGTCTTGTCGGATGGAATGACCATTGTTGCCGGAGGATTTGGTCTTTGCGGCATCCCGGAGAAGCTCATTCTGGGGGTCCGTGATTCGGGGGTCAGCCGTTTGACGGTCATCTCAAACAACGCTGGCGTTGACGATTTCGGCCTGGGGCTGCTCCTGCAATCCCGTCAGATCAGGAAGATGATCAGTTCTTATGTGGGAGAGAACAAGGAATTCGCGCGGCAATATCTCGCTGGCGAGCTTGAGCTTGAATTCAACCCTCAGGGCACGTTGGCAGAGCGCATTCGAGCAGGTGGAGCGGGGATACCGGCCTTTTTCACCAAGACCGGCGTCGGAACCATCGTTGCGGACGGTAAGGAAGAGCGAATTTTCGCTGGGGAGCGATATATCATGGAGACGAGCCTCTTTGCCGATGTTGCACTCGTCAAGGCGTGGAAGGCCGATACGAAGGGTAATCTCGTATTCCGAAAGACTGCCCGGAACTTCAATCCGATCGCCGCGACGGCAGCAAAGATGACATTGGTCGAAGTGGAGGAGTTAGTACCCGTCGGCGCCATCGATCCGGACCACGTCCACACGCCGGGGATCTATGTCGACCGGATTCTGGTCGGCGCGGACTATGTGAAGCCGATCGAGCAGCGCACAGTTCGAGCGGAGGCGGTCTAATGTCCTGGACTCGTGACGACATCGCCGCGCGCGCCTCGCGCGAGCTCAAGGACGGGGACTATGTAAATCTGGGGATAGGCGTCCCGACGCTCGTTCCAAACTTCCTCTCCGAAGGCATAGACGTGACCTTTCAATCCGAGAACGGCATGCTGGGTGTGGGCCCGTTTCCGCTCGAAAGTGAGGTTGACGCGGATCTGATCAACGCAGGCAAGCAGACGGTCACAGCTCTTGCAGGCGCATCCTTCGTCAACTCAGCCGAGAGCTTCGCTATGATCCGCGGCGGCCATGTCGATCTTTCGATTTTAGGCGCGCTTGAGGTCGCTGAGAATGGCGATCTCGCCAATTGGACCATTCCGGGGAAAATGGTGAAGGGAATGGGCGGGGCCATGGATCTCGTGGCTGGCGTCGCCCGCATCGTTATCCTGATGGACCATGTGTCCAAAGGGGGAGAACCCAAGTTCCGCAAAAGTTGTAGCCTGCCACTCACGGGGGCGAACGTGGTTGACATGATCATCACCGATCTGGCCGTGTTCGAGCGCAAGGAACGGGGATCATCGTCCTTCCGGCTATCGGAACTTGCACCGGGCGTCACGCTTGATGAATTGAGATCCAAGACCGAGGCGGCATTCACCGTCGATTGACTATAGCATCTGGCGCTACTGGGGAGGACGCCCGACCCATCGAGCGGGAGACCAGCCACAACGTGCCGGCTGCGATCGGAAAGATGGGAGTCAGGCCAAGCATAGCGTAAATAAGCGCCTGCTCTCCGAAATTCGGCGTCAGCGTTTCGCTCATAACCCCAACGAACAATGGCCCAAGCCCCGTCCCAAAGAGATTGAGCACCAGCAGTAGGATCGCGGCGGCGGCGCTGCGTTGATTCGGCGGCACATTGTTCTGTACCAGCGCCGTCGCCGGCGCGAGGTACATTGAGCTGGTTGTAATAGGGATGGCTAGGCATGCGAGCGCGGTCGTCCAAGCGCTCGCCAGCAGACCGAACACGAAAAACGGGAGTCCAGCGACCATTGCCCACGCCGGGATCAGGAGATGGGCGCGCTCATTGCGTCCAAAACGGGCCGTCACAACGCCGCTCACCAGCATTCCCAGCGCCGTCGCACCGCCGCTGACGAGACTGTAATAGGCTGCCACTTCGCCCAATGACATGCCCTTCGCACGCATCAGCATCGACGGCGCCCAACTGGCGAAACCCGTGAAGACGAAGCTGTAAGCGGCCGCGGCGACCAGCAACAAGCTCAGAACAGGGCTGGATTGAAAGGTACGCCAGCAAGCGAGCAGAGAGGGCTTCGCAGTGGACAGCGCGATTTGCTCGTCGGTTCCGCCCCGCGCTGGTTCGCGGGCGATAACGGTGAGAGCGATCGCGGCCAGGATTCCCGGCGTTCCGACCGCGAGAAATGCCGCGCGCCAGCCATAGATCGCGGCCACGCCGCCACCAAGTGATAGCCCAAGCATGGCGCCGAGCGGCAATCCCAGTGAATGCAAGGCGATGGCGAAGCCGCGCTTTTCGGGCGGAAAATAGTCGGCGATCAGCGAGTGCGAGGGCGGGACTCCGCCGGACTCGCCGATCCCCACTCCAGCACGCGCAAGCGCCAGCGACGTGAAACTACCGGCCGCGCCGCACAGCATCGTAAAGACACTCCAGACCGCACAGGCAACAGCTACGATGCGCACGCGACGACCCCGATCCGCAAGCCAAGCTATCGGCACACCAAGGAGCGTGTAAACTAGGGCGAACGCGAATCCAGACAAGAATCCGAGTTCGGTGTCAGTGAGGTTGAGGTCTTGCTTGATCGGCTGCGCCAGTATCGCGATTATTTGCCGATCCACGTAATTGAGCATGTAGACCAGCGAGAGGATAAATAAAACGACGTACCGGTTAGCGCCGGTTTGAACGACCATCGCAACTACCCCTTGCCTGCGGCACGTCACATCACACCTTTCGCCGATGGCGCGGTTAAGAGCATGCACCTTGCCGAAATACTTAAGCCATCCTGGCCGCACTGCGAGCACCGCTAATACGATTCGGCTCGTCAAAAATGTTTGGCAAGCTCCACACCGAAGGTTCGGGGCGGAAAAAACTGCCCCTGCGCGACGACGCCCAGCGAGCCGCTCAGGTCGACGGGTATCGTCGAATAACGCCGGTCCGTGAGGTTCTTGCCGAAAACCGAAAACTCGATTCCGGCTCGATCCCAGTTGAGAGTGGAGCGGGCGTTCACGATATCGTGAGCTGGTGAATAGGCGCCCGGTTCGACAATCAGTTGCCGGTCTTCATGGGAGTAGTCGACCTGCGTTCGCCAACGGCCAATGCCCGTGTGCATAATATAGGCGGCCGAGACATTGACGCGCCACTTGGGCGTATAGGCGACCGGAAGATAGCTGAGATCCCTGCCAGTCGGGGTCACATAGTTGGAGAAATGCGCGTCGGTGTAGGCGCCGCTCACCGAGAATTCGAGCGCGGGCACCGGAACCGCGGTGGCGTCGAACTCCACGCCGTTGACGATGATGGCGGCGGCGTTCTGGACGGAACTAGCCGTCAACGTGCTCCCTGGGACGGGCACGGGCACCTGCCGCAGTCCACCCGAGATCTTGTCGTGATAATAGTCGATGTTGAGCCGCAAGCGTCGCTCGAAAAGCTCGGATTTCAAACCGACTTCATAATCGGTCACCAGTTCGGGCTTGAAAGGCGTAAAGGCCGCGTTGGCGGCGGCGACGGTCGTCCCGGCGGCCGCTTCCTGCAGACCGCCGGCTCGATTGCCGGTGCGGGTCGTGGCGTAGACCATGACGGCAGGGATGATCTGGTAGTCCAGACTCGCCGTGTAGTTAACCTTTTCGTATGTGACCGACATCGGCCTGAGGCAATTGGCGACGCCGCCGAGCGATGCCAGCGACACACCGAGCGACAGACAATTTGTTGCATTATAATTGCTCGCGTCCACCGAACGGCTGTCGTGGGTCCAGCGAACGCCCCCGGTCAGGCCGAGCCTGTCGGTGATCTTGAACGTGTGCTGGGTGTACAATCCGACGCTCTTGGTCTTGACCCGCGCATTCTGGAACGTGGTTGGATTGGCCCCCGCGATGACGCGGAGCGCAGTCTGCCAGGTGACCTCGGTCCCGCTCTCACTGGAGTAATAGGCTCCCACAATCGATTTGAGGCGGCCTTCGAGAAAATCGCCGGACAGTTGCGCTTCCTCGGAGAATTGTCCGTCGTTGGCCCTCAGGACCGGATAGCCGATGATGGCATAGGGTGTGCCATCGAGATCGACGCTGCCGTCGCGTTTGAAATGGCGATAGGCCGTGATGGACTTCAGGCTGAGGTTGTCGCTCAAGCTATAGTCGAGCGTTCCGGACAATCCCCAGATCCGGATTTCTTCCTGTCCATCGACGTCCTGATTGCCATCGTTAGGATTGCCGCCGGAGAGAGTACGGAGCGCCGCGTCCGCGTCGGCAAGCATGGCATTGCGCGTCGCCAAGGGAAGCGCCAGGAAAGCTGCGGTACTCGAGAGGTTGTTCCGCTCCAGTGCGGCTTCCAGCGTGGCGCTGGGGCCACCGGCGGTGGTTGCCGTACCCAGGATTAGCGGATTGATCGACTGAAGGCCTTTATAGGCGCCGAAGGTCGACGTGCTGTGGGTATAATCCCCGCGCAGCGTCACCTTCAAGGCATCGGTCGGTGTCCACAGTGCGCTCGCGCGATAGTTCTGGCTGTCCTGTTTGCCAGTGCGCGACCCATCATAGTCATTGTGGCCATAGCCGTCCCGGCCCGACAAGCTGACAACGCCTCTGACGGCAAGCGTCTGGGTCAAGGGCGCATTCAGCACGGCGGACAGGCTATGGTCTCCGTAGGAGCCGTAGCGGGCGCGGATTTGCCCTTCGAACTGGTTGGTCGGGGTCTGGGTGAAGATGCTGATCGCTCCGCCCGACGTGTTCTTTCCAAACAATGTCCCCTGTGGCCCCGCCAGCACCTCGACGCGGGCAATATCGACGAGTTCGTCCGCATTCACGCCAACGGCGCGGGGGAGATAGACCCCATCAAGATACACACCGACGACAGGATCGATATTGAGGCGGACGTCAGTGAGCGCCAACCCGCGGCTGGAGAGGATGACGGTGTTGATTTCCGCTGAGAGTTGACCCGGGAGGGGCATAAATTTCCACTGAGAATTGACCCATGTTTTGATCGTTCCCCTGGCTGATTTGTCGGGGGATCCAGGAGTGATCGACATGGCGTTATTGAG
>NZ_RQSI01000087.1:0-8717 GCF_003856955.1 Novosphingobium sp. LASN5T | reverse complement strand
GGCCTTGGTCGGCGATTTTTTCAAGGAGGGTTGGGGCTTCATCTTCGTTCCTTCGTCACTACGACGAAGCCCCAACCCTCCTTAAATCACAACCTCAAATCTGTGCCATTGGCGCTGACGGGGGACACATATAGGGGAGCGCTGAACTGCACTCAGACCAGCGGAACGTGTAGCTGCTGGCCAAGGTGATCGGCGGGCCATATCCGTGCGGTCAAATCGGAGCGCTTTGGATGTATGTGTTCAGATCCATCAGTGGAATTTGGTCTTGCTACACATCTGATCGGTAGGGCAATACGACTGGCCGTCGGCTGCGCGGTAATGCCGGTGAAGTATGATTGCTGGAACCATGATGGCGTCTCGCGAAAAGAAACAAAGGGCGGATCTGCCGACTAACGGTGATTCTGTGAGAAATGGCCGGGCGCGAAGGCGGCTGTCCCGCGAGGAATTGACCCCGGAAGCTAAGGAACGAATTTTTGCGGCAGCAGCGCAAGTCGTCGGCGTATATGGCTATATGAACGCCTCCATGAAGCGGATAACCCAGGCCGCTAGGATCGCCGAGGGCACGTTCTATCTCTATTTTTCATCTCGTCAGGCGCTGTTCGATGAATTGCTTCCCCATGTCGGCGCCCAAATGCTCCGCTTCGTCGGCGATCGCGTCAGGGGGACGGAGAATCTGTATGAGATGGAAGAGCGCGGTTTCAGGGCGTTTTTTGCGTTTCTGAAGAAGGAGCCCGGCTTTTTTCGCATTTTGAACGAAGCGGAGTCCGCCGCCCCTGACGCGCATCGCGCGCATTTCCGAATGTTAGGCGACAACTACCTGCGCGCATTGCGGCGTGGTGTTACTCGCGGCGAAATCCGGAACTTCGACGACGAGGAATTGGAAGCCGTCGCCTACATGCTGATGGCAGCGCGCAACTACCTTCACCTGCGATACGTCCGCGATAATCCGACCGCGAACGACATCCCGGAAAAGGTCGTGCAGGCCTATATGAAAATCGTTCGAGACGGTCTGCGCTGAGGAACCGTACATCGCCGCGAAGACCCTGCTTATCTCGGCAGGAGGTAGCTCGGCCTGCTTCTAAAGACTCGAATCCCAATAGCTTTTTGGGTTTTGCTTGATATTGCCTTGGTTCGAACAGGATGCCGACGACACGCGCCGGCTTGGTTGTGGTTGTCCTCGGTTCTCGATGAGCAGATACTCACTGAATATTGACTCACCGAATGGCTTTGGCTAGACCAAGGGTTCCTGCCGGCGGCTGCGGGTGTCGCGGTCGAAAGGCTCTGGGAGAGGCGCGGGTGTATGAAACCTTATTCTGAATATCGAACCATTGCTTTTTCGCGGCGAGGTCGGGTTCTCGAAGTGACGTTGAACCGTCCTGATCAGCTCAACGCCATCGATGAGCTGATGCACACCGAGCTCGCCAGACTCTTTCCCGAGATTTCTGCTGACGCCGCTTGCGACGTCGTGATCCTGACGGGCGCGGGGAGAGCATTTTCGGCGGGTGGCGACATTCAGTGGATGCAGGCCATGGTCGATAATCCCGCGCAGTTCGAGCAGACAGCCCGTGAAGCAAAGCAGATCGTCTATGGCCTGCTCGATTGTGAGAAGCCCGTGATCGCAAAGGTCAACGGCTATGCTACCGGCCTCGGCGCAACGATCGCTCTGTTCTGCGACATGATCTTCGCGGCCGACCACGCGAAGATCGGAGATCCGCATGTCAGCGTCGGTTTCGTGGCCGGCGATGGAGGCGCGGTAATCTGGCCGCAGTTGATCGGCTATGCACGCGCAAAGGAATTTCTGCTCACTGGTGACCTGATCGATGCGCCGGAAGCGGCACGCATGGGTCTCGTCAATCGAGCGGTGCCAGCTGCCGACCTCGATGCGCAGGTCGCCCAATACGCCGAGCGCCTGGTGGCGGGAGCTACCAAGGCAATCCGGTGGACGAAGCTTTCCGTGAACATCGGCCTGCGCGAGCTTGCAAGCAAGATCCTTGATGCAGCGCTCGCTTACGAAGCGTTGTCCAACGTCACGCCCGACCATCAGGAAGCGATCAACGCCTTTCGCGAGCGACGCGCTCCAGTCTTCGGTCATGCCATCGAGGCGCAACAATGAACTTTGATGAGAGCGAAATCATAGGGCATCTTCGCGCTACGCTCGAGCGCTTCGTCGAGAAGGAGATGCCGCGCAATCTTGTAGCGCAATGGGACAAGGCAAATAATTTTCCGCGCGATGTTTTCAAGAAGCTCGCTGATATTGGAATGATGGGACTGACCGTTCCGGAAGAGCATGGAGGCGCCGGTCGCGACATTCTCGCCACAATGATTGTGATCGAGGAGCTTTCACGGCGCAGTCTCGCAGTATCCGTGCCCTATATCATGGCCACCTGCTATGCGGGCATGAATCTCGATGAATGTGCAACCGAAGAGCAGAAGCGAGAGTTCCTTCCCCGCGTGGCCGATGGTTCGCTCATTTTCGCCTACGGATTGACCGAGCCCGATGCCGGAGCGGATCTGGCAAGCATCAAGACCAGGGCAGAACGGCACGGCGATGTCATCCGCATAAACGGCGCGAAGCGATTCTGCTCGGGCGCCGAGATTTCCGATTATATCTACACGCTGGTCCGAACCGGACCGGAGGAGGCCCGGCACAAGAATCTCTCCATCGTCCTCGTGCCTCCGACGGCTGCTGGAGTGACGATCGAAAGAATCGATTCGCTCGGGATGAAGGGCGCGGCAACCACCGATGTCACTTTTGAAGACGTGGAGGTTCCGCTGGCCAACCTGATCGGCGGTGAGGTAGGCTGGAATGCCGGATGGCGCATGCTGGTTGGCCCAGGGCTCGATGTCGAGAAGTTGGAGGTTGCGGCAATCGCCATCGGCGTGGCCCGGGCGGCGCTTGACGATGCCTGGAGTTACGCTTTCGAGCGGCGTCAATTCGGGAAGCTGATCGGGACCTACCAGTCGATCCAGCACAAGCTAGCTGAGATGAAAACGCAGCTGCACGCGGCACGGCTGACGGTGTACCAAGCTGCGTGGCTGGCCAACGAACATCGAGACTGCGGCGTGGAATCGTCAATGGCGAAGCTTTTTGCGACCGAAGTCTGCAAGTTTGTCGCCCTTGAGTGCCAGACAATCTTCGGCGCCTATGGCTATGTGAAGGAATTTGATGCTGAGCGCTATGTGAGGGATGCGCTCCTCCTGCCGATCATCGGTGGGTCATCCGCCATCCAGCGGAACAATATCTTCAAGCGCGCCAATACCTACGCCTGACTTGTATACGGGAGATATCGACGAGGAGGCTGGATCGCTTCGGCCTCCCTGCTCCCCGTCAGCGCCTATGGCACAGATTTGAGGTTGTGATTTAAGGAGGATTTGGGCTTCGTCGTAGTGACGAAGTGACGTGATGGCGTGGACGGCCCCTGTATCAGCGTAGCTGTGTCATGATGTGGTCGTTGTAGGTCCATGTGTGGACGACCCCTGCAGCGCAAGAGCTTTATGGAGCAATGAGCACCGGTCGGGTGCATCCATGTGTTCGGCCTGTTCGCGCAGCGCCGTATGGCTGCTGGCCCTGATGAAGTCCGCAGGTCGGCTCCCTAATCACGTCATCGCGCTCCAAGCGCTGTGACCCCCTGGGTTTTGCCGACCCCCGGTCTAACCGGTTCGTCATCACTACTCAGCTACTCTCACGCCATCCTGCCAACGAGCGTTACCCGCCAGCGCAGACGACGGTCACGCGGTTGCGGCCGCGTAGACTTCTTTGCGCGACATCACCGCCCAAGCAATGCGCGCCGTTTTGTTGGCGAGCGCGACCGTGGCGATCTTCGCAGGTTTGCGCTCCAGGAGCTGCGCCATCCAAGGCTGCCGATCAGCGTTTTTGCGCGTCATACGCATTACCGCCGTCGCGCCGACCACTAGCAGCCGCCGTAAGTAGCCATCGCCCTGCTTGGTGATCCCGCCCAATCGTTCCCTGCCGCCAGAGCTGTTGGCTCGAGGGGTGAGGCCGAGCCATGCTGCGAACTGACGCCCGGATCGGAACAGAGACGCATCTGGCACTGCCGCTGAGATCGCGGACGCCGTGATGGGACCGATGCCCGGGATCGTGGCGAGCCGGCGGCTCGTCTCGTCGGCGCGGTGCCATGCGAGTATCTGCGTCTCCAATCGGTCGATCTCGCCAGCAAGCGCCCTCAGTTGGGCTGCCAAGCCGTGCAGTGCTGACAGAGCATGAACAGGCAGCTCTTCCTGTTGCTCATACAAAGCCTTGAGCATCGCGGTCACGCCGCCTGCGCCGACGCCGGTTACAATGCCGTACTCGGCGAGGTGCCCTCGCAAGGCATTGATGAGCATGGTCAGCTGTCGCACCATCAGATCGCGGCTCTTGTGGAGCATCAACACTGCCTGCTGTTCAACGGTCTTCACGGCGACGAACCGCATCGTTGGGCGGGTCACCGCCTCGCAGATCGCCTCTGCGTCTGCTGCGTCGGTCTTCCCACGCTTCACGTACGGCTTCACATAGGCAGGTGGCATCAGCCGCACCTCGTGCCCCAACGCGATTAGTTCCCGAGCCCAATGGTGCGCCGATGCACATGCCTCCATACCCACGAGGCAACTTGGAAGATCGGTGAAAAAGCCGACCACCTCTGCGCGCCGAAGCTTGCGCCGGACAAGAACGGCCCCGTCGCTGCCGATCGCGTGTACTTGGAAAACACTCTTCGCCAGATCCAAACCGACGTTAACAACCTCCTGCTTCATGTACCAACTCCTAGACGTGGACCTACAACGACCACATCATGACACAGCTACGCTGATACAGGGGCCGTCCACGCCATCACGTCAAGCCCCATCCGATGATCTTGAAGTAGGTAAAATCTGTCTGCCACATCTCGTTGGACCGCGTGGTTTTCGTGTGGAACGCCTCTGCTGCCTTGATCACGGTATAGGCCGGGCTGGTGATCAGGTCGTGGGCCTTGAGCAGCCGGTAAACCGTGGCTTCGGAGACAAAATAGCGCTTCTCGTCGGTGAAGCGCACCGCTAGCTCGCGGGGGCTGAGATCGGTCTTCTCCAACGCCATCTCGACGATCTGCTGCTGGATATCGTCTCCGATGCGGTTCCATACCCGGCTCGGCGTGGATGGCCGGTCTGCCAGTGCTTCCGGCCCGCCTTCGAGGTAACGGTCATACCAACGGTAGAAGGTTCGGCGTACCACGCCGAGCTGGTCCAGCGTGCGTTTGGCTGGCAGGTGCGACTGCTCGACGATCCGGATGATCTCGAGCTTCTCGGATGCGGGATATCTCATGCGTCGTCTCCCCCAAGCCCGGTCATGCTTTTTTTGAGCAGGCGGTTCTCCAGCGTCAGGTCGGCCACGCACTCTTTCAGATCGCGGGCCTCACGGCGCAGATCCTTCACCTCGTCCGTGGTCGCGGCACGGGCTGTGTCACCGGCGCGGCGACGCTTGCCTGCTTCCATGAACTCCTTGGACCAGGTGTAATACAGGCTCTGCGCAATCCCTTCGCGGCGGCACAGCTCGGCAATGGAGTCATCGCCGCGCAGACCATCAAGGACGATCCTGATCTTGTCCCCGGCTGAGAAGTGTCGGCGGGTCTTGCGGCGGATGTCCTTCACTACCTGTTCGGCAGGGGCCTTGGTCCGCGATTTTGCATTGGAGGATTTGGGCTTCATCTTCGTTCCTTCGTCACTACGACGAAGCCCAAATCCTCCTTAAATCACAACCTCAAATCTGTGCCATAGGCGCTGACGGGGAACAAGACGGCCGCCAGCAAACTCTACTGGGCAGGGCGACCTGCCATGCGGATTGTGCAGGCTTTGTATTGGCTGCGGGACACAATGCCAGGTGATGACGTTGCAGAGTGGCGGGATCGCCTGAGCAGTCTGCTGGCAGATCCAGTACACGGCGAAAAACTGTGTGCAGATCTGGCCGATGGCTTTGCCACGTTACCCGCCTGGATGCAGGACTTCCTGCGCCCATTGCTGAGCGATCAGGCATCGCTATCGTGAATCCGGCATTCGATGAAATCCTGCGCGCCGATGCCGAAACGCGCGACGAGGCGGCCGACCTTCAGGTGACTGCGCTTGACGCATTCCGGATCGAGGGGGTGGGGCACAATGTCGACTTCCTCAGCGCGATCATGCAGCACCCCCGCTTCCGCTCGGGCGAGCTGACCACCGGCTTCATCGCCGAGGAATCCCCGATGGCTTCGAAGGTGCGCCCGCTGACACCCGTCTGCGCGGCGTTCTGGCGGCAGTAGGCGGCGTGATCGCCACCGCAGACGCAGACCGGGCGCGCCGGATCGAAAGGCAGCTCTCCAACGATCTCTATGCGCCGGGCGACTGGACCATCCGCATCGACGACCGCGAGGAAGATTCGACCACGCACGAGGTCAGGCTCGAAGAACACGCGCTGGAGCAGACCGATCTCACCCCCCCGAGCTGGCCGTGCGCTTCACCGACGAGAAGCGCTACTTCGTGCCAGAAGCCACGGTTTACCGGCTGCTGAAGGCTCATGACCTCATCACCAGCCCGGCCTACACAGTGATCAAGGCCGCCGAGAAGTTCCACACCTAGGCCACGCGACCGAACGAGATGTGGCAGACCGACTTCACCTACTTCAAGATAATCGGAGGGGGCCGTGTCTACCTCTCGACGCGGAGTCGTGGCAGTGGCGGAGCGGCCCCATGGCGCCCGTCACGGAGACGTTGCCGTTCGTGAGCGGTACGACGGAAGGCCGGACTTGAGGCGATCGATATCCTTTCGATATTAAGGTTTTCCCTTTCAATATTGGACCGACCCCGACAGACCGGCTAGCCTCCTCGCGGAAATCGACCGACGAAGCGCGATAATGAAGGCAAAAGAGCTTCAGGTTGCGGCGGAAATTCGCCGGTCGAGCGCTCGATATGAATTACTCTCAGATGGGCTGGACGAGGATGATCGAAATGAAGGCGGGAAGCGGCGATAGCACCGATCTGGACGTCATTGTTGTAGGGGCCGGGTTCTCGGGCCTGTACATCCTTCACGAGTTTCTGAAACGTGGGTACCGCGTCCATCTCTTTGACGACGGCGAGGGTCCGGGCGGAACCTGGGACAAGAACAATTATCCAGGTGCGCGGGTGGATTCCGAAGTCTGGGTCTACCAGTTCACGGACCCCGAGATCCGGCAGAACTTTACCTTCTCGGAGAAGTTTCCCAGCTGGCGCGAACTGAAGCCATACTTCAACTTCGTGGCCGATAAATGGGAACTGCGGCCCCATATGACCTTCGGCACCCGGCTCGAGGGCGCCGCTTTTGACGATGCCGAAAGTTTGTGGACCGCCCGGTTCAGCGATGGAACGACCCGCCGCGCGCGCCATCTCGTACTGGCGATGGGCTCGACCACGACCCCTGTCCTGCCGAAGATTCCCGGCATCGAGACGTTCGCGGGCGAGTCGTACCACTGCGCCCGCTGGCCCAAGGGTGAGGTTTCGTTCGCCGGAAAGCGCGTGGCCGTCATCGGAACCGGCGCGTCCGGTGTGCAGACAATTCAGGAGGCGTCCAAGACGGCCGATCATCTTACGGTCTACCAGCGCACGCCTAACCTCGCCCTCCCGATGGGCCAGGAGACGTACAGCGAGCAGGAATACGCCAAGATGGGGCCGCTGATCGGCTCTGCGATGGAGTACAGCAAGAAGACGTTCGGCGGTTTTGCGTACGATCTGGATTCCCGTCCCTGGGCCGACCGCTCCCCTGCAGAAAAAGACGAGGCGTTGCGGCGGAACTGGGATCAGAAGGGTTTCCGCTATTGGCTCGGAGCACCGTCGGATCTGTTCTTCGACGAAGAGTGCAATCGGGATCACTACTATTTCTGGCGCGACGAAGTCCGCAAGCGCATCAAGAAAGAATCCCTGATCGAACTGCTTGCGCCGACCGAGCCGCCGCACCCCTTCGGAGCCAAGCGGCCTTGCCTCGAGCAATGGTATTTCGACGCCTACAATCAGGAGAATGTGGACCTGATCGACGTCAATGCCGCGCCCATCGAATGCATCACTGAGAGTGGCATCGTGGCTGGCGGCGTAGCGCGCGAGTTTGACTGCATTGTCTATGCAACCGGCTTCGACAACTGCACCGGTGCGTTGGCAGCGCTCGACATCAAAGACGCCGCTGGGCGAACAATCAAGGATATCTGGGACGAGAAATATCTCACTTACCTGGGAAAAATGGTGCCCGGGTTCCCCAATCTCCTCTTTACCTATGCGTTGCAGAGCCCGTCGGCCTTCCTGAACGGGCCGACCGCCGCTGAGCTCGAAGGTGACTGGGTCGTAAATACCGTCGCCAAATTCGAAGAAACCGGAGTCCACCGGTACGAAGCGAATCTTGACGCGGCTCACCGTTGGGCGGAAAAATGCAACGAAGTCGCGAACATGAGCCTCATGCCCAAGGCCAAATCATGGTACATGGGTGCCAACGTTCCGGGCAAGCGTCCGGAAATCCAGCCCTTCATCGGCGGCCAACTTGCCTACAAGGCGGCGCTCGATGAGGAAATGGAGGCGGGTTACCCCGGCATGACGCTCGAGACGTCGCCGGTGTCGAACGTGGCGGCCGCCTAGGGTCAAAACCCAATCAGCCTCTTGAAAATGGTGCGATAGGTTGATTCAAAGGCCTTCCACGATGGATGGAGGCCCGTTTTGATGTCGCGTTCGTTGTTCTGGCTGTCAGATGAAGCCTGGCTG
>NZ_RQSI01000086.1:0-9069 GCF_003856955.1 Novosphingobium sp. LASN5T | reverse complement strand
GGCCAAAGACTGGGAGCGATCCATCGAAAGCTCCACCGCATGGGCCACCGTGGCCAGCATCCGCATGCTCACCCGCAGGATCGCAACATTCTCAAACCATTGAGAAACTTTTGAATCGGGCTCTAAGGTCTCGAAAGGCCCCTTGAATGGCTGATCTGCTCACAAACGCCCAACTGGTTCTGGCCGACCGCGTCGTCACGGGCAGCATCCGCCTTGACGGCGCGCAAATCGCTGCCGTCGAACCAGAGGCGACACTCGCAGTCCCGGGCGAAGACCTGGAAGGCGACTTCTTGCTGCCGGGGCTGATCGACCTTCACACCGACAATATCGAGCGCCACTTCCGTCCGCGCCCTCGCGTGACCTGGCCGTTCCCGATCGGATCGGTTCTGACGCACGACTGGGAACTCCTCGGCGCCGGTATCACCACGGTTGTCGATTCACTCGCGCTCGGCGACTACGATGGCGATGGTGCCCGTGCAGCCATGCTTGACGGAGCGATCAGCAGTCTGAAAGCGGCGCGCGACGCCGGCTTGCTGAAGGCTGAGCACTACCTTCACTTGCGCTGCGAGCTTGCCGATCCCGGTGTCCTCGAGTTTGCGAGAGGCAGGCTGGCAGACCCAACCGTCCGCCTCATCAGCCTCATGGATCACACGCCCGGCCAGCGCCAATGGCGCAACCTGGACATCTACCGCGAATACTACCGCAAAAAGCATGCGCGGGTCTGGAATGATGAAGAGTTTGCAGCGCATCTCGAAGTCTGCCGGAACAACCAGCAGACCCATACCCCCCGTAGCCGCGATGCAATCCTTGCAGAGGCTGCCCTTCATGGCCTGCCCCTGGCGAGCCATGACGATACCACTGTCGAGGATGTCGACCAGTCGCACACGTACGGCGTGGGTATCTGCGAGTTTCCGACCACGCTCGAAGCGGCCCAGCGCGCTCACGATCATGGGATGAAGAACGTCATGGGCGCGCCAAACGTCGTTCTTGGCAAGTCCCACTCGGGCAATGTCAGCGCAATCGAACTTGCGCACGCCGGTCTCGTCGACATCCTTAGCTCGGACTATGTGCCCTCGAGCATGCTGCAGGCCATCTT
Source organism: Novosphingobium sp. LASN5T (assembly GCF_003856955.1). NCBI lineage: Bacteria > Pseudomonadati > Pseudomonadota > Alphaproteobacteria > Sphingomonadales > Sphingomonadaceae > Novosphingobium > Novosphingobium sp. LASN5T. The sequence continues at coordinate 7,973 of NZ_RQSI01000086.1, read as the reverse complement.
CAAGCTGGCTGGCATGGGCTTCGACCTGGCCAAGGTGGTCGCGATGGGCTCGCTGGCACCCGCACAGGCGCTTCGTTTCGACGATCGCGGCTCCATCGCTCCTAGCCTTCGTGCCGATCTTTTGCGCGTCCGGGTGGTCGATGGCCTGCCAGTGATCCGAAACATCTGGATCGGTGGCCGACGCATCCTGTGATCCGTGGGAGCAGGACTCCCAGCACTTCCTTTCTCGATGGAATTCTCAACGATGGAAAACGCCCTACCTCAAGGGACCGGTGCGGATACCGCGCGCGCGGATTGGATCGGCATCCTCTCGCGCGCCCGTGCCGACGACGTGGAAAATCTGGCCGCTGCTCATCTTGCCGACGTGGATTTCGAATGGCTTCGCGCTCCGCACGTCGGACTGGTCATGGTCCGCGGCCGGGCCGGTGGCACCGGCGCGCAGTTCAACCTTGGCGAAATGACGGTCACGCGTTGCTCGGTGCGCCTGCCCGACGGGGCTGTCGGACACGGCTATGCTTCGGGCCGCAGCCGCAGGCAGGCGGAACTGGCTGCTCTGCTTGATGCACGCCTTCAGCAGCATGAGTTGCAAGCGACCTTGCTCGAACAGGTGATCGAGCCGCTGCGCAAGGTCGAAAGCGACCGTCGCCTTCTCGCGAGCCGCAAGGCCGCAGCAACCAAAGTCGAGTTCTTCACGATGGTTCGCGGAGACAACCTGTCATGACACAGCACGCCTTCACCCCGCCCGCAAGTGCAAGCCTCCTGCCAGGCTTCGCCGATCCGGTCTTCGACTCCCAGGCGACATTCCGCGCGATCATGACGGCGACCGCCTATCCGGGGCGCGTCATCACGCTCGATCAGAACCAGCAAGCTCCCGAGCCGCTCTCCAGCGCGACCGGCGCACTGGCGCTGACATTGCTCGATGGCGAAACCTCCGTTTGGCTCGCTCCGTCGGCTGCGGGAGAAGCAGTCAGGACCTGGCTTGGGTTCCACACGGGAGTCCCGGTCAGTGGGGAGGCCGACGTTGCGCGGTTTGCGGTCGTTTCCGATCCTTCTGAAATGCCCGGCCTGACCGCCTTTGCTCAGGGGACTGACGAATATCCTGATCGTTCGACGACCCTGATTATCCAGGTCTCCTCACTCGATCAGGGGCCGCCACGGACCTGGCGCGGGCCGGGTATCAAGGGGGAGCGATCGGTCGCCATCGATGGCCTGCCGGACAGCTTCTGGTCGGACTGGGATCTCAACCGGGAGCTCTATCCCGCCGGCGTCGACATCTTCTTCACATGCGGCAGCGCGATGGTCGGTCTGCCGCGTACCATTACCGTGGAGATCTGACATGGCTTATGTGGCCGTAAAGGGTGGCGAGCAGGCCATCCGCAACTCCCACCGGCTGATCGCCGAAACCCGCCGGGGTTCCCCTGACGTCAACGAACTTGGCCTCGACCAGATCAGCGAGCAGCTCGATCTCGCGGTCGACCGAGTAATGACGGAAGGCTCCATCTACGACCGCGAACTCGCGGCGCTCGCGCTGAAGCAGGCGCGAGGCGATACGGTCGAGGCGGTATTCCTGTTGCGCGCATACCGCACGACCCTGCCGCGTATCGCGACCTCGGAAGCGGTCGATACAGCGGCAATGGCCGTCCGACGTCGCGTGTCTGCGATCTTCAAGGATATCCCCGGCGGCCAGGTGCTGGGACCAACCTACGACTACACCCACCGTCTGCTGGACTTCGCACTCGCCGCCGAGGGTGATCCGGAAACAGCTGTCCTTGCCGATGAACCGCTCGATCAGGTTGTCCCGCGGGTAATCGACGTGCTGGACGGGGAAGGCATCATCGAGCCGGAAATCCCGGTGCCTCAGGATGACGTCTTCGATCTGACACGCGAACCGATGTCGTTCCCCGCTGGCCGCGACCAACGCCTTCAGAGCCTCGCACGCGCTGATGAGGGCATGCTGCTCGGCCTCGCCTATTCGACGATGCGAGGATACGGCAACGCTCACCCCTTCGTCGGCGAGATGCGCCTTGGCGAAATTCTGGTCGAGATCGTGCCGGAGGAGCTTGGCTTCCCGGTGGCGGTAGCCGAAGTCACCGTGACCGAATGCCAGATGGTCAACCAGTTCCAGGGCAGCGAGACTGTCCCTCCGCAGTTTTCACGCGGTTACGGTCTCGCTTTCGGCCACTGCGAACGCAAAGCCATGTCCATGGCTCTGGTAGACCGGGCCCTGCGGGCCCCTGAATTCGGCGAGAGCGTCCGCTACCCGGCGCAGGACGAGGAATTCGTCCTTTCGCATGCCGACAACGTCGAGGCGAGCGGCTTCGTATCGCACCTGAAGCTGCCCCACTATGTTGACTTCCAGGCTGAGATCCAGCTGGTCCGCCAACTGCGCGCCGAGCGCGACGCCGCGCGAACCAGCACCAGCGAAAACAAGGAACCGGCGCAATGACCGCGCGCACCCACGAAATCGAAGGCGAAGGCTACAACTTCGCCTACCTCGATGAACAGACAAAGCGAATGATCCGACGTTCGCTGATAAAAGCTCTCTCCATTCCCGGCTACCAGGTGCCGTTCGGAGGGCGCGAGATGCCGCTCGCCTATGGCTGGGGTACGGGCGGCATGCAGATCACCGCCGCAGTGATCGGTCCTGAAGACCGCCTGAAGGTTATCGACCAGGGCGCTGACGATACCGTGAATGCGGTGTCGATCCGACGCTTCTTCGAGACCGTCACCGACGTTGCCGTCACCGACAAGGTCGATGAAGCAACCATCGTTCAGACCCGCCACCGCATCCCGGAAACGCCGCTGCGCGAAGAGCAGCTCATCGTCTACCAGGTTCCGCAGCCCGAGCCACTGCGCATGATCGAGCCTCGCGAGACCGAAGTGCGCAAGATGCACGCCTACGCAGAATATGGCGCCATGCAGGTCACCCTGTTCGAGGATATTGCCCACTACGGGCGTATCACGCGCAGCTACGACTACCCTACGATCGCAAATGGCCGCCATCTCATGGCACCGTCACCCATTCCCAAGTTCGACAATCCGAAAATGGAAATGAACCCGGCGATCCAGCTGTTCGGCGCTGGTCGCGAACGCCGCATCTACGCGGTCCCGCCTTACACCTCGGTCCGAAGCCTCGATTTCGACGACTATCCCTTCGAGGTGCAGCAGTGGGAGGGAAGCTGCTCGCTCTGCGGCTCCTCCGAAAGCTATCTCGATGAGATCATCACCGACGACAAGGGCTCACGCATGTTCGTGTGTTCGGACACCGATTTCTGCAACGAACGTCAGGCGCGTCAGACCGATATGCCTGTTTCCATCGAGGAGAACGTACGATGACCGGTGCAGCTGAACACAAGCGCCGAGCGCTGTTCGAAGTCTCCAATCTTTCGAAGTCCTACGGCGGCCAGATCGGGTGCGAGGATATTTCCTTCGCCCTCTACCCCGGCGAAGTTCTCGGCATCGTCGGCGAGTCCGGCTCGGGCAAGTCCACTCTCCTGGGCTGCCTTTCCGGCCGCCTCACCCCCGATGCGGGGACGATCACCTACGATGTCAAGGACCGGGGCCCGACCGATGTGCTCGGGCTGTCCGAGCCAGAGCGTCGCCGTCTGGCCCGGACGGACTGGGGCATGGTCCACCAGCACGCGCGTGACGGTTTGCGCATGGACATCAGCGCGGGAGGCAACATCGGCGAACGGCTAATGGCGGTGGGCAATCGTCATTACGGCGACATCCGCGAGGAAGCGCAGGACTGGCTGACCAAGGTTGAGATCGACCTTTCCCGGACCAACGACAAGCCGATGTTCTTCTCCGGCGGCATGCAGCAGCGCCTGCAGATCGCCAGAAACCTCGTCACGCAGCCACGGCTCGTCTTCATGGACGAGCCAACCGGGGGCCTTGATGTTTCCGTGCAGGCTCGTCTGCTCGACCTCCTGCGCGGGCTTGTCCGGGAAATCGGGGTCGCTGTGATCCTGGTCACACATGACCTTGCGGTCGTTCGCCTGCTTGCCGATCGACTGATGGTGATGCAGCGTGGCCGGGTCATCGAGCAGGGGCTGACCGATCAGGTCCTCGACGATCCCCACCATCCGTACACCCAGCTGCTCGTTTCATCTGTGCTTCAGGCCTGAGGAGATCACCACCATGAGCGTCCTGCTCCAGGCCCGTGGCCTTACCAAGACTTTCACTCTTCACACCCAGGGCGGTGTGCAAATACCCGTTTTCAACGATGTCGCTTTCGACGTTTCTGCTGGCGAATGCGTTTGCCTCCACGGTCCTTCGGGCGCCGGCAAGTCGACCCTGCTGCGTTCCCTCTACGCGAATTACAAGCTCGACGCTGGCGAAATCCTGATCGCCGCCGACGATCGGGCGATCGACCTGGTGGCGGCGCAGCCTTGGGAAATCGTTGAGCTTCGCCGTCGTACGATCGGCTACGTCAGCCAGTTCCTGAGGGTGATCCCGCGCGTGTCCACTCTGGACGTCGTTACGGAGCCAGCGCGCGCGGCCGGTGTTGACAAGGACGAAGCGACCCGCCGGGCAAAATCGCTGCTCTCTCGGCTCAACATTCCCGAACGTCTCTGGTCGTTGGCACCAGCGACCTTCTCGGGAGGCGAGCAGCAGCGCGTGAACATTGCCCGCGGATTTGTCGTTGAGTACCCGGTCCTGCTTCTGGACGAGCCAACGGCATCGCTCGATGCCGCGAACCGCAAGACGGTCGCTGCGCTCATTCGCGAAGCCAAAGCACGCGGCGCTGCGGTGGTCGGGATCTTCCACGATGAGGAAGTGCGTGATGCCGTCGCCGATCGCCTGTTCGAGGTGGGTCAGGCGAGCAAGCGTCTTTCCGAGGTCGCGGCATGACGGTAGTCCAGCCCCGCTACGCGATCTACTTTACGCCGCCAGTGGACCACCCACTGACACAGGCCGCCGTCGCGTGGCTGGGCCGCGATGCTTTCGACCCCGCTAATACCCCCGCCATCGTCCATCGCGATGCCAGCCTTACGACCGAGCCCCGTCGATACGGTTTTCACGCAACGCTCAAGGCCCCGTTTCGACTGGCCCCTGAAGCGCGGATCGAGGATTTCGAAGCCGCCGTTGCACGGTTCGCAGCAACCCATCGCCCGTTCCCGGTTGTGCCACTTCGCCTGGAACAGATCGGTGGCTTCTACGCTCTCGTGCCCGATGCGCCTTGCCCCGCGTTAAACGACTTTGCTGGCGCAGTCGTCGGCGCCTTTGATGGCTTTCGCGCGCCACCGACGGATGATGAGCTTGCTCGGCGCAAGCAAGCTGATCTCGACGACGTTGAAACGGCCCATCTCGAACGCTGGGGCTATCCCTATGTGTTCGAGCGCTTTCGCTTCCATATGACGCTGTCGAACCGTGTCACCGGGGAGGAGGCGTCAAGCATTGAGCCGGAACTACGGGACCGGTTCGACGCTCTGGCGAGAAACGGGATACTCATCGATGCACTCGCCCTGTTCGAAGAGAGCGAGCCCGGGGCCGACTTTCACGTCCGATCCTATTTCCAGTTGGGAGCAGGCTTGTGAGACCTGGGCGCCTCCTACTGGTCGTCGGCCCCAGCGGCGTCGGCAAGGACACGCTGCTCGATTACGCGCGGACCAAGCTTGCCAGCGACCCGCGCATCCGTTTCGTACGTCGCGTCATCACACGAGCGGCTTCGCCGGGAGAGGATCATGAACCCATTGATGACCAGGCATTCGACCAACGCTCCGCGCGCGGGGAGTTTGCCCTTCAATGGGACGCCCATGGCCTGAGATATGGCATTCCAGCGGCGATCGAAGGTTGGCTGGCCCGCGGCGATACCGTGGTCGTCAACGGCTCGCGCCGCATCATCCGCGATGCACGCAGAGTCTATCCCTCACTCGAGGTTATCGGCATTAGCGCTTCTGAACAGGCCATCGCGGAGCGGCTCGCGCAACGCGGCCGGGAAGATGAGGCCGCGATCGGTGCGCGCCTCGCACGTAGCAGGACAATGGCCTTTGATGTCGGAGATGCCTTGATGATCGACAATTCGGGCGAAATCCCAGTGGCAGGCGAAGCGCTTGTCGCGGCTCTCGCTCGTCGAGAATGCCTTGATGGCGCGGTTCAAGAAGGCTGCAAGTCGTGAAGCGCTGGGAAGCGATTCGACTTTCACTCCTGCAGGACATGCGGGGCGGTGCCTTTTGCCCTGGCGACAAGCTGCCTGCCGATTCCGAACTTGCCGCCAGGTTCGGCGTGAACCGGCATACAGTCCGTCAGGCCATCCGCACCCTCGAAACGGAGGGGACGTGTTCTCGCTAAGTAGAGAAGTCACAATCTGCGCCATATAGAAATGTCACAGGTTGGGGAACAGCAGGGGCTGCGTGGAGCCATCGACACAGCGCAGCGCAGACCCTGCTGATGCGCTGACCTTGGGGTAGTAGACCCATGGACCCGCTGCCCTGCAGTGGGCCCGGTCATATCCTCTGCAGGAAGCTGAGCGTACCGCGTTCGCGCAACGCCTCATCACTGAGCCTGGGACCGCGCTTGAGCTTCGAGCCACCCAGTTTGCGGCGGTCGATCTTTGGCGGCGGTTCCGGTTCGGGGAACAGATGCATGGGCTGGTCACGGCGGGCTGGGGCGTCGTTGTTGCGCTTGCGGTGATGCGGCATGATTGCCTGCATCTGTTTGGCCAGCAACAACGCCGCATCCAGATGCTTGTTCTCGACAATGGCAGGCTGGTTCACCTGCCGCATCTTGTCGAACTGACGATAGGGCAGGACATGACCCTCATGCTCGATCTCCAGTCGGCCGTCGGGATATTCACAAACCGTCACCCGCTTGCGCGCCAGATTCAGGCTGACATCGTTTGGCTCTAGAATGAACATCGCCTTGTTGTAATGCAGCGTCAGCGCCGCCGTCACGGTCCGCTGCTCACGCCAGACCATGATCGCGCGCAGATCGTCATGCGGGGCGAGGGGGCGGTGCAGATCGCGGGCATCGAAGGCTGGGCGGGCAAACCGCGCATTGTGCCTGGTCCTATAGCTATCGAGAAAGGCGTTGGCGTCCTCGATCGACGAGATACCCTCCAATCGCATCGCTTTCACCAGGCGGTCCTGTAAAGTGGCGTTGGCCCTCTCGACGCGGCCCTTGGCCTGCGGCGAGTTGGCGCAGATGATCTCGATGTTCAGCGCATCCAGCGCACGGCCAAAATGCGTCATGCCATCCCCGCGTGCCGCACTGGCTTTGGCATTACGGAAAACACTGTGCTTGTCGGAATAGAACGCCACCGGCTTGCCGTGTCGCTCGATGTACGCGCGGGTCGCCTCCATATAGGCAAAGGTGCTCTCGCTCTCGACCATCTGGAGGTGCATCAGCTCGCTGGTCGCGTCGTCAATATAGACGAGAAGCGTGCATTGCGGCCCGCGATCCTCAAACCACCAGTGCTTCGAGCCGTCGATCTGGATCAGTTCACCGCGACAGTCCCGGCGATAGCGCGGCTGATATGGGCGAGGACGGCGAGCCTGACGATCCTTCCAAATCCCGGCCTCGATCATCATCTGCCGCAGCTTCTCACGCGAGATCCGGAGATCATGCCGCTCGGCCAGATACTCCGCAGCCAGGGTAGGCCCAAAATCATGATAATGGGTCCGAACCAGTGCGACAATCTGATCTCTGATAGCATCATCCAAGCGCCGGTTGCTTGGTCGACCACGGCGGCGCGACAATAGCCCGGATGATCCATCGTCAAGGTAACGCGTCAACAGTCGATGGGCGTGGCGGCGGCTGACGCTCATCAGCCTCGCTGCCTCGGTAACGGTCATGCGACCTGAAACCACATGCATCAGCGTCTCAACCCGCGAAAGCTCCTCGGGGCTCTGTTGCAAAAATCGTGAAGCTTGAGCATGCTTGGCGGAGATTGGACGGACGGAACGATGACGGATTTCAAGTGGCGCCATTTCCAGGGTGATGTGATCCTGTGGGCGGTGCGCTGGTATTGT
>NZ_RQSI01000085.1:0-9131 GCF_003856955.1 Novosphingobium sp. LASN5T | reverse complement strand
GTCCCGAAGATCCTGTGAAAGCGTTCGTGCCATCCATGCTGGCCTCCTGACACCAGCAGGAAGTCTGAATCACAACGGCGCCGCGAAGGGAATCCCTGACGAGTCAGTTCGTGTGGAAACCGCTCTAGTAGTGCGTCACCTGCGACCAGCGGGTCAGACGCGGGTCGATTTGCGGGCTACCACCGTGGAGCAGATTGGAGCACCAGATCAGCGCCTGGCCCTTGCGGGCGTGAAATTGTTCTATCTGCAGGCCGTGAGCTTCCACCAATGCTCCCCAGACGGCTTCATAAGGCGTCTGCGCCGAATCAAGTTCGCCACCAAAGCCACGCCGCCCGATCAGGCCATTGGTCATGATCGGCCAACGATGCGATCCGGGATAGTAAAGCAGCGGCCCCGCGTCCGGACCGATATCTTCCATCGCCAGCCACACCCCGCACATGAAGCGTTCGGGAAGGCTGGAAAAATGCACCGCATCGGAATGTGCGGCCTGCTCGGTACCAACCGGAAAATTGAGCGTTTGAAACGGAAAAGCCCGCCGACCCCACAATTTGCTCAGAAGATCCAGAATCGCTTGGTTCGCGGCAATCGCGCGCACGTCTTCACTAAAGACCCATGCATCTTGGATCCGCCGTTCGGCATGTTTCTTGTCACTGTCGAGATCGTCGAAGTTGATGCCGTAACGCGGGCCGAGATCAGCTTTGACCCGCTCGATCCGGGCATCAAGCTCCGTATCCGGAAAATCGATGACCGCATAACCCTTTTCATGGAGATCAACGGCGATCCGTTCCTCTTCCGTTGTCAGTTCCAAACCTCCCTTGAGGACGGAAAACAACGGGGATTCAATGAGTGGCAGGCCGGGGAGCGGATTGGTCACGAGAACTCGCTAACACCTTGGGACGGCGGTCTCTTAACCCGCGGCACCGGGGAATAGAAGCGTCGTCCGTTGAAACGGTCAAACAGCATGTGCAGCGCGCGTCGCTTTCCCTGCGCGCCAGACCAGACCTGCTTCATGATCGGCCAGAAATCGCGGTACACCGTTCCTCGATCGTCAAGTTCCCGATAGACCGCCCAGAAATCATCAGAGCCAAGCGCACGTGGCATATTCCAGGCTCCGTGATACCCGAAGCAGGCCTTGGGGTCTTGGGCGCGTTCGGCGGCGAAGCGATCGGCCAACTCGCGCGGTGCGAAACGAATGCCGCGCTTCTCCAGCCAATCGCGGTTGATACGGCAAATCGCAATGTCTTCCGGATGCTGTTTCACAAAGGCAGGATCGCGGCACAGTTCCATCAGTTGGCGGCTGCGTAGCGAAAAGCCCCCGTTACCGACATCATGGCCATCGGTGAACTGCGGCCAGCTCGCTCCAATGTAATCGCACATGAGGAACTCAGGTCGCCACGCCCGGGGATCGAGTACATGTCCATCCCATTGCGCAACCAGGCAGTGCGAAGTTTTAACATGATCCACTAGCTTGGTCAGCAGGAAGTGCGAATACGCCTCGGCAGAGGGTATCGGAGCGATCCTGACCACCTCGATCTGGTCACAGCCCGGATCGACGGCGGCATCAGTCAGCAATTTGCACGCCGCGAAGCCGACACTCTCCAGCGAGGCCTTCAAGGCACGCACGGTGGCTGCGACGTTGACGGAAGTAACGGCGCAGAGGGTCACCTCGGAAAGCTGGAGACGTTGCTCGCCCGTCATCGCACATCCCCCGGCATCTGCACCGCGAAACGCTCGCTGTAGCGGCTGAGATGTGGGTGGTGGTAGGGATCGCCCTCACTCTCCAAGTCATTGGTCCGCCAACGCAGCTGCAACGCGGCAAGCTCGCCGGCGAGGCGTGCGGCGCCGACCGGATCGCGATCGAACCCACGTGATATCGATTCATGATGCACCAATATCGCGCGCGGCTCGTAAAACGATTGCCAGCCTCGCTGATTGAGCCGCATGCACAAGTCCACATCATTGAAAGCGACCGCAAAGGCTTGTTCGTCGAGCCCGCCGACTGCTTCAAAGCTTGACCGGCGCACAACGAGGCAGGCTGCGGTCACTGCGGACACGAATTGCGGCAGCGCGTGCCGGTGGAAATAGCCCGCTTCGCCGGGCCAGAGCAGGCGGTGGGCATGAGCCGCCCCGCCGCAGATATTCATCACCACGCCAGCGTGCTGAAGCCGCCCATCGGGGTAGAGCAGCATCGCGCCGACCGCACCAACTCCCTTGCGCAGCGCCTGCCACGCCATGATCGCCAGCCAGTCCGCTCCAATCATCTCGATATCGTTGTTAAGCAGACACAGCAGTTCGCCGGTTGCGATCTGCGCCGCGTTGTTATTAAGCCGCGAGAAATTGAAAGGACCACTATCGCGCAGCACCCGATAACGGGACGGGTCGAGCCTGGCGAGATAGCTCAACACCGCCGGGTCATCGCTACCGTTATCAACCACGATCACTTCGAAATCCGGATAGTCGGTCTGTTCCAGCCCGTCGATGCAGGTCCGCAACAATTCGAGCCGGTTGCGCGTCGGCACGATCACGCTGACTCTGGGCAGGTCGCCTCTGGATACCGGCACGTCCAAGGGGCGCCGCGGCTTCGGGCGCGACCGCCGGTGGTGAAGGATGTGGGGGATGCGCACCGGATCACCCTGGCCCGCCGCGACCGCCCGGGCAACGAGCTGCGAGGGCCAGTCTTCACCGCCCGCCCCCACCAAGTCGGCAGCCTCGAGACGGACCATGCAGGCACCGGTCAGGAAATCAAAATGGCGATGAAGTTCCTCATTCCATCTGGGCTTGAAATGCGGGTTGCTGCGCCCGCCCTTGGAATCGATTAGATCATCGTCGGCATAGACCACACGGGACCCGGCTTTCCTGGCGCTTGCAGCGAAAGCGCGGTACACCTCGCCCGAACCACGCGCAAGCAAATCACCCGCAGCAAGGGGCATGATCCAAGGATCGTCGCTCCAATCGATCTGCGTCGCGCAGGCACCGCTCACTTCTGCCTGAACGTGTAGCGCGATGAAGCCCTCGGCTAAAGCGCTGCGCATCGTCTCTTCCGCGCCTGCGCCGGGTGATACCAGCGCAACAACCGTACAAGCATTCCCCTTCCCCTGCGGCAGGGGCGGCTCATCCAGCAGCCACAGCTGGTAAGCGTACCGCGAGGCCGATAACAGTGGCGCAAATCGGGCCCGGGCTCGCACCTTCTTGCCAAGCAATCGCCACCAAGCCGCCTGCAACCAAGCGCGCGGAGCCAGCCGCGCGGCGTCAATGTGGACGCGCAGTAGCAATCCCGAATTGCGCCACAGGCTCCAAGACTTGCGGTTACCGGTCACTTTGGTTCGCATTACAAATCACGCTAACCCTTGGACGCAGCGCCGCAAAGGGCAATCGCCGGATCAATCCCTGGTCATCACCTGACGCAGGTAGAGTCCATAATTCGACTTGCCCAGCGCAGCGACAAGCTGTTCCATTTCCGCATCACCTATAAAGCCCTGACGGTAGGCGACTTCCTCGGGGCAGGCGATCTTGAAACCTTGGCGCTTTTCCAGCACGCGCACAAACTCAGCCGCATCCAGCAGACTGTCGGGCGTTCCGGTATCGAGCCAGGCATAACCCCGCCCCATGATTTCCACCGCAAGCTCGCCACGTTCGAGGTAGGCTTTGTTGACGTCGGTGATTTCCAGTTCGCCGCGCGGGGAGGGCTTGAGGTCGGCGGCGATGTCGACGACCTGCTCATCATAAAAGTAAAGCCCTGTCATCGCCCAGTTGGACTGCGGCCGAAGCGGCTTTTCCTCGATCGAAACAGCCTTCATGTCGTTGTCGAAGCCGATGATTCCATAGCGTTCGGGATCATTGACATGGTATGCGAACACGCTTGCCCCGTTCGGACGGCTGCTCGCGCTTTTCAGCAGTTCGGGCAGGCCGTGGCCATAATAGATATTGTCCCCCAGAATCAGCGCAGATTTTTGCCCGGCCACGAAATCCGCACCGATAACATAGGCCTGCGCCAGCCCGTCCGGGCTAGGCTGTTCGGCGTATTCGAAGACCATGCCCCACTGCGCTCCGTCACCCAGCAGCGTCCGGAAGGCTGGTAAATCACGCGGAGTCGAAATGATCAGCACTTCGCGAATGCCGGCCAACATCAGCGTCGACAGCGGATAATAGATCATCGGCTTGTCATAGATCGGCATCAACTGCTTCGAGACCGAAAGAGTCATCGGGTAGAGACGTGTTCCGCTGCCGCCGGCAAGAATAATCCCTTTCATCGCGTCCTTCCTGTTGCTGTCTAGCCAGCCGGTTGCAACCGGGCGATGACTTGGGCGAGTGCCTCCTGCCATGGCGGCAGCGTGACGCCGTGCGCCACTGCAATCCGGCTGCTATCGAGACGCGAATTGGCTGGGCGACTCGCAGGGGTTGGGTATTCGGCGGTGGTGATCCGCCTGACCCGGGCGAAAGGTCCGCCGCGCGCGGCGGAGGCAGCAAAAATGGCTTCGGCAAAATCCGCCCAGCTCGCCTCACCACCCGCAGCCATGTGGAACACCCCCCGCTGGCTTGGTACCGTGCCCCCCACCAGGTTGTCGGCCACCCTTAGCACGCCATCGGCGATGTCGAACGCGTTGCCCGGGCTCCCGATCTGGTCAGCCACCACCGATATCTCATCGCGGTCGGCCGCCAGACGCAGCATGGTCTTTACGAAGTTCCCACCGAAGGGACTGAATATCCAAGCTACTCGCAACACAGCGCTGTTGCCACCATGGGCGGCCAGCACAGCCTGCTCACCAGCCAGCTTCGAGGCGCCATAGACTCCGGTCGGCGCGGTGGTATCATCTTCGCGATAGGGGCGACCGAGCTTGCCATCGAACACATAATCGGTCGACAGATGCAACAGCGGCAGGCCCATCGCCCTCGCAGCCTCGGCAACGGCACCGGCTCCGGTCGAATTGATCGCGAAAGCTAGCTCACGCTCGCTTTCAGCTTTGTCGACCGCCGTATACGCGGCCGCCGAAACCACCACGTCAGGACGGGCGGCTTCCAGCGCGGGGAGAACTGACGACGGGCAGGACAAATCCAGTTCGGGCCGGCTCAGCGCGACAATCTCGTACCCGGCGCGCCTTCCCTGCTCGATCAAGGCGGATGCGACTTGCCCGGTTCTACCAGTGACCGCGATCCTCACACTGGGACCTTTTCCGTATTGAGCCCCAAACGTTGCCCATTGTAGCGATCACGCAGCGGACGCCACCACCACTCGTTATCGAGGTACCAGCGCACCGTTTTTTCGATCCCGCTATCGAAATTCTCCTCCGCACGCCAACCGAGTTCGGATTCCAGCTTGGTTGCGTCGATCGCATAGCGGGCATCGTGGCCGGGCCGATCGGCGACGAACTCGATCAGGTTTTCGCGCGGCTCTCCCGTTGGAACGAGCCGGTCGAGTACCGTGCATATCCGGCGAACCACGTCGATGTTCCGCCTCTCATTGCGCCCGCCAACATTATAGGTCTGGCCAGGCCGTCCCTTGGCCGCGATCAGGTCAAGTGCTCGCGCGTGATCATCGACGTAGAGCCAGTCGCGCACATTTTCGCCCTTGCCATAAACCGGCAGGGGTCGCGCGGCGAGCGCATTAAGGATCGTCAGCGGAATCAACTTCTCTGGGAAATGATAGGGGCCATAATTGTTCGAGCAATTGCTGACCACCACCGGTAAGCCATAGGTGCGATACCAAGCCTTGGCGAGATGATCGGAAGCGGCCTTCGAAGCCGAATAAGGCGAGCTGGGGTCGTAGGGCGTGGTTTCCTCGAACAGCCCCTCGCCGACCAGCGATCCATAGACCTCATCAGTCGAGACATGCAGAAAACGAAAATTGTCTTTCGCTGCTCCTTGCAAGGTGTTCCAATATTGGCGCGCGGCTTCAAGCAGCGTAAAGCTGCCCACCACATTGGTCTGGATGAAATCGGCCGCGCCAGTAATGGAGCGGTCGACATGGCTTTCTGCGGCAAGGTGCATGATCCGGTCGGGGCGAAACCCCGCGATCGCCTGCACCATCGCCGGACCGTCATAGATATTGGCCTTGAGGAAGCGGTGCTCCGACTGATCCTGCACCGCCTTGAGCGAGGCTTCGCAACCAGCGTAGGTCAGCGCATCAATGGTGAGGACATTATAGCCCTTATCGAGCACTAGATAGCGAACAAGGGCCGAGCCAATGAAGCCAGCGCCCCCAGTGACGATCACGCGCATGAGTCATTCGCTCCAATGGAATGAAGGGATCAGGTCGCCAAGCATGGGTTGCCGGCGATCCTTCGGCGAAAGGGTTTCGGCATCGGCCAGATCGGGCCACGCGATCATCAGAGCCGGGTCGTCCCAAGCCAAGCCCTTATCGCAATCGGCGGAATAGTAATCGGTGACTTTGTAGCAGATCACCGAAGCCGGTTTCAACGAACAGAACCCGTGAGCAAAGCCTGGCGGTACCCACAGTTGCTTACCATTCTCCGGGGTAAGCGTCTCACCCACCCACTGCCCGTACGTGGGTGAGCCGTGGCGGATATCGACGGCCACATCGAACAGCGCGCCGGCAGTACACCGGACGAGCTTGCCCTGCGCATGCGGCGGCGTCTGGAAGTGTAGCCCACGCACGGTCCCCGCGCGGGCGCTCAGCGACTCATTGTCTTGCACGAAGGTGCGCGCGCCGCAGTGCAGAGCAAAGATATCGGCCCGAAAAGTTTCGGCGAAGTAACCGCGCTCGTCGCCTATGTGCCGGGGTATGAACAACTTGACATCACTGATATCGAACGAGCAGATTTCCATCTGACCCAAGCCTTCCCAGCAACCGAGCAGCGTTACTTAATAGTGTTGACCGCGCCGACAACGGTAAACACCGGGGTGAACAACTGGCTAATCAATTGCATCAGCTTACCGGGTTGATTGGACGCGGCGTTACCGAAGTAGAGCACGTCTTTATCCTTCATGACAAAACGCTGGGCGAGGAAGTAGGTGCCGGCCTTCATCATGTTGAGATGGTAGACGCGAGGGGCGTCCTTCCCCTGATCATCTTTCTCGAAGCGAAACAGGAAGATCGCGGCAGGATCGCCCATGTTGGGATTGACCCCGCCCGCGGTGGCTATCGCTTCTGCGATTGAAACCGACGAACGGCTAAAGGGGAATTGCGAAACCGCGCCAGAAGCACCGAGCACCGAATAGGTCCGTGGCTCGTTGATCAGCATCAGCCGGTCGCTGGGCATGATCCGCATGTCGAGGGCCGGATTATCGACCAGGTCATTGAGCCGGACATCAAAGAACCGTTCGCCCCGGAACACCCGCGCAAGCAGGTCCTTGGTGTTGCCGCGATATCCCCCCGCCAACGCAATCACATCGGTCAGGCGTTCGCGGTTGGTCTGCAGCACCTGCCGGCCCGGTCGGCCAACTTCGCCGCCGACGATTACGGTGTTGGTGAGCGGTTGACTGATATTGATCAGGACCTGCGGGTTCTGCGAAATTCCGCGCAGCGCGCTGCGGACCATCGCCTCGACTTCGCGGACCGAATGCCCGGTGACATGAAGGTGCCCAGCATAGGGCAGGGTAATATTGCCATAATCATCGACACGAATCGGCGGCAGCTTCTGAACCTGAACGCCGGGCATTGCCGCCGCCTGGCCCAGGGAGGCGCTTCCTCCACCGGAAAAGAGCGTAACGCCGGCTTCATAGATATTGATATCAAGCACATCGCCCGCACCGACCAGATCGGTCGGCAGCGGGGGCGGCTCGAGCGGCGGGGTGGCCGGCGTAGCTTCGTCCGGCAAGCCAGGTACTTCAGCAATGGACTGGACTTCGACCAGATCGATCGACTGCCCGGCCACCGGCATCTGCACCGATTTCACAATCTGCGATCCGGTCGGGCCGCTCGTCGGAAGTGTGGAACAGCCCGCCAGCCCTGCGAGCAAGGCCAAGGAGACGAATTTCATGAAACGCATTGGTGGATAAACCTGAAACCTTGCAACCTTGAAAGGCGCCTTAGCATCGGCTTGCAAACATGGCCAATAGTCTTGGCGATGGTCGGTGGTAGCGAACGGCACGCCAACGCGCACGGAGCAGGATGACATTAGCCGTACTGCACCGATAACACGGCAGCGAGGGCCAGATCGAAGCGCAGGCTTGTCGCTCTCACGCGGCATAATCAGTTCGAAACCGGCGGTGATGACATCCTGATTGTCCTGCGACACCGCTCGAAGTTCATCCACAACGGATCATTTCGTCGCGCCGGATTGCGCCACACATCGACCAGATCGCCAATTAGTCACGACATGAAGCCCCCCCCCCCGGCTTCAGCACCCGGCGCAGTTCCATCGCAACCCGCCCCGGGTCATGATGGTGCTCGAAGTCATTCATCGCCACTATCGCTTCGAAACTGGCATCGTCAAACGGCAGATGGTGGGCGTCGCCGGCCACGTCGGTATGCCGGAACACGACGAATTCCATTTCGACGACATCCGGGCATTTTACACGCGAACCGACCCAGAGAATACGGACCGCACAAGACATTGTATAACCGCTGGAAACGGTGGGGCACGATAGGTGAGTTCACCCGGATAATGGATGCCCAGAGGGTCGAACCCCAAACCGTCCTTATCTTCGCTGCTTCAATCTTGAACTCACGGCTATACTTCCTTCGATCCATTCCTGCCCTCCAATCTCGTAAACGCCTCTCTCGGCGTTCACCAAAACGGCAGCGGGCCACGACGTGCTTGTACAGGCGAGCGTGCCGGAATATTCAACCGTGAAACTCTCGTTATGATCGAGGGACCGCCGGGGTGCAGATCAACGGCATTACTATTTTGACCTTGGCCCTGCCGCAATCAAGCTGAAAACAAAGTCGGGATATGCAGACTATGGAACAACAACGCCCGCTTCGCGACAGGTCTACGATTGCGACATACGCTGTCCCGGGTCCGCGACGCATTGCTGTAATGGTCGTTGGGATGCACCGTTCGGGTACAAGTGCTACCACCCGCGTGCTGAACCGGCTTGGCTACGTAATTACCCACCCCCTAATTTGAGCGGTCATGCGGTGACGGCGCTGAGTATGGTGCGATAGGGATTTGCGCCTGACAGTCGGGCGGTGTCGACGGTGGTGCGCATATCGGCTTCAGCATCGGCGG
>NZ_RQSI01000084.1:0-9820 GCF_003856955.1 Novosphingobium sp. LASN5T | reverse complement strand
TCCGCTGAGGTGTACGATTCTTGCCGAGCCTACTCATGATTCGGCTCGCAGTTCGTGAACTGAGTTCGCTCTCTTGGCACACAGTTCGCTGACTCGGCACCGGTTCGCTGAACACGGCACATCGACAAGGTTTTCCACCTCGCGCGCGCGCTCTTCAAAGTTAGATTCTCTGTTAGATTCTAAGTTAGGGGCGCGATTTTCTGTTCTGCTGTCGTGGGTTAGACCCTGTTTCGGTTCCCGTTGGCACGAGGGGGCGGTTCCTGATGGCACGCGCTTTCGGGTTCCCGATGGCACGAAGCCTTTCACAGCTTTTCCACAGGGCGGAGTGCGCTCGAATGCGAGCAAGGTTCTGCCGCCGGCCTCGATCTCCAGAAACAACGTGTAGCCCGGAAGCGGCTGGCGACGGATGATGTCGCGTAGCTCGAACGCGAAGCGTTTGAACGGCGACAGGGCGCCGGATTTCTGGTGAAGGTGGCGGAAATCGAACCGCCAGCCATTGCGCTGGCGCCCGCCGTGCTTGCGCACCAGGCGATAGAGCCAGCGATCAAGGCCGCCGGTGAGATCGAAGTAGGCGCGGTCGATCGTCAGCACGAGCGCGTCGTCGAGAACGGCCTGATAGAACCAGTCAGGCACGATCATCTCGATCCCGTCCGGCTTGCCGCTCCGGTCGGTGCGCTCCTTCCACTCGTTGATCCACGAGAAGCGGTGACGCCGACCCTCAGTGGGCTGGCGGATCGAGGTGCAGACCGTCGTGGATTGCAGGCGGTCGAGCGCGGCTTTCAGGCGCTGATAGTCGCGCAAGGATGTGCCGCGGCCGATGAACTTCAGGATTTCATAGGGCGTGGCGACCATCAGACGCGATGTGCGCAAACCTGCATCACGCGCCTCGACGATCTGGCTCGCCGCCCAGATCAGGATGTCGGCGTCCCATATGGTCGCCATGCCATGATCGGGCACGGCCTCGACGCGGATCGACACGTCGCCGGCACAGAAATCTATCGGCGCGATACGATGGGTCTTGGAGAGGGAGAAAAACGGATAAGCCATGAGATCCTGCGCGTCTCGTGGCGCGAACTCGCCGGGGAGCGCACGGAACAGGTCGAGCTGTCCGCGCTCCGAGAGGGACTGGTGTCGCGCCGCCATTCGGGAAACCGCTCGCGGTCAGCGCGCGTAGCGGCCGGGTTGCGGCGCGGAGGGCAGCGTCTGCCGTTTGGCCGGCAGGACGGCGCCACGCGGATCGGAGGTCGAGGTGACGGCGCCGCGCGCAGCCCAGGCTTCGAGATCGTCGACGGCGTAGACGACGCGGCCGCCGAGCTTCCGGTAGGCCGGGCCGGTGCCGTAGGTGCGGTGCTTTTCGAGTGTGCGGGCCGACAGACTGAGGAATTCGGCGGCTTCCTTGGTGCGCAGGTAGCGCGGCGGGAGAACGGCGAGATCAGGTCGCATGGGAGGGCCTCCGTGGGTTCGTTGGGGCCGCCGGGAAGCGGCGGGTAACGAAGGCCACGTTGGCGAAGCAGGGCCGGCGAGATGCAGGGCGAATTCAGGGGGGCCTAAATTCGCCCACCAAGAGTCGGATGGAGATCGGCTAAAGTTGCCGCCGATGACGAAGCAACGTGCGATACCCACCCACCATCATCGCGCGGGCATCTCGAAGCAGGGCTTTGGTGGCGTGGCGGGCGGAAGATGCCTGCCAGTCGTCGCGACCGAGAGCGCCGATCCGAAATATGACCTGCGCAATTTCTTGCTGGGTCGCGCCCGCGCGATGACCGTCGAAGGCCTGCAGCATCCGGCACAGCCGAGCACGTTGCTGCCGTGTCAGTCGGGTGTCGGGCGGTATGGCGCGGCCATGGAGGGCGGAGAGCAAGCGGGCGACCGATTGGAGCCGGTCGAAGCCTTCCAGGCCGAGCGGGATGAAGGCGCCAAGAGATTTGGCGGGTCGTGTCTCGGACGGATGAACAAGCGCTACGCGCTGACCGTTTCCGAGATCGAGAACCAGATGGGTCTCGCTGCCGACATCGACGCTTACGGCGGCGTCGATCGTCGGTTGGGGATCAGCGCTTGCGGACGGAATATCCGGAGGTGGGCCAAGAACGATGGCGCTTGTGTCTTCCTGGGGAAGCCAGATCACCTGCGCTTCGGGAGGTGCCTGCATCGGGTCTACGGGGAAATCGCAACCCCCACCGCTGCCCGATCCCGTCGGTCAGCGTGCGCAGATCACTTTCGCTGTCGCCGAGCGCTTGAAAATCCCTGTCGTAGGTTTCGTTGCGGCGCAGCCATTCCCACGCGACGTCGGACGCGGTCATGTCGGCGACGTGCGCATAGCGTTCCGATGAACGCCAGCCGGAAGCATCTGGTGTCATCGCGATCCTCCCTAGTCTTTGAATTTGTGGGAGAGTCAGGATTCCCGGCTGGGTTGTTCAGTGGAAGTCAGAGGGCCGGCAAAGGGTGGTGCCGAAACGGCATCGCGGCGATCACTGTGCGGAGCGGACCAAGTCTCGATAGCCGTGCTCGGTCATCCACTGCGCGCGGGCGAGATGCGTGTCATGGACCTGGCGGCACCGCTGCGGCTCACGTGCCGTATCGAGGCCAAAGAGAATCTGGACGGCTTCGCGCCAATCAGCTCCGTCGCGCGAGGAATCGAGCAGGCGCAGATAGAGAACCATATGCTCGCGGTCATAGGCCGTGAGGGTCTGGCTGATCGGAGGCGCATCGAGAAACGGCGGCATCGCGGATTCCATCAGGCGACTATATTCGCGCGGAAAGCATTCGTTAACACTCGTGCCCGGCATTACTGTGACAACGTGCGATGGATGGTGTGCGCCACGCGATCACGGCGCTGCTAACGCCTCGTCGGCCGGTCGTCCCGCTCATGGAGCAGCAGCACTCCTTCGCCCTTGTCGGTGGAAAGCAGGACGATACCGGCTGTTTCAAGCGCCCTTCGCACCTGATCGCGCGTCGACTCGTACACCTCTAATCCACTTTCGGACTCAAGGCGCTTGAGCGCGGTTAGCGATGTCCGGGCCTTGTCAGCGAGCGTCTCCTGTGTCCACCCCAGCAACGCGCGCGCGGCCCGCGATTGTCGGGCGGTGATCATGCATGATCACCTCCCACCGACGGACACACGCTTGCCAGAACTACGACTATAATAGTCGTTCTTTGCGCCCATTGCGAGGGTAATCGGCGTCTCAGGGCTGGCGGTGCCCTCGCCGGGCGGCCGAAGTGATTCGCGCTAGCAGTGGAAAGGCCCCGGCCTGTTCGGCCGGGGCCTTGCTCGGGGCTCAGTCGCCGCGGCGGGTCGGGCGGGACCAGATCAGCGAGTGGGTGTCGCCGTCCTCGTCGTCGAAGAGGTTGGCGTAGATGGGGGCGTTGAAGCTCGGATCGTCGAGCTTGAGGCCCAGATAGTCGCGGCCCTCGTTGGAGCGCTTGGACCAGGCGGCGCCGATTTCCGCGCGGCCGACCAGAACCCGGTGGCTGGGGGCGTTCTCGCCGGTGGCGCGGGTGTCGGGGACGATGCGCACGCCCTTGGCTTGGACGCTGAGGGTTACGATTTCGCCGGTGAACTCGTTCGAGCCGGTCTTCTTGAAGGTGCCGATGGTCGCCATTGTAAGTCTCCGTTTCGTTTTCGGGACCGCTCCATTGCGGCCTCGATGGCGATCGACAGGCCGGAGGCGACCGACGCCGCATCGCTTGCGACCGGAGCAACGCGGAGGATGGCAGGAACGACTTTGTTGTTTCGCGAGGAATGACGGCCTTGGCCGGCAGGGGAAGAAAGTCGGGACGCGCCGTTGCGGCATAGGCGGTCGAGGCGCAGCCGTCCTTCGGTCAGATCAGGCCATTGGAGAGGCCGTTCGGAGCGGTCTGGAGACAATCAGGAACGGAAGATCATGGCGACCCGGTCGCAACCAGCAGACGGCGCAAGCTGAAGATCATCTGCGACCCGTCCTCCCCTTGTACAGGCGAGGGTCGAGCTTTCGTTTCGAAGTCGGCCAGTGGAGATGACGCCCTCGACTTCGTGTTGCACCGTTCCCGCGCACAGAGGCGCCGAGCAGAAATCCGGGCGCTGTTGAGGCGGCCGCACGATGGGCTTCAGTCAGGTTCCGGTGACGCGGCTCCCTCTCCAACTGCACAACGCTGAGGGCTGAAACCCCCGACTGGTCGTCCCGGCGACGGTTCCGTCGTGGTGTCAGGCTGGTGCAATGCCCTGGCTGGACGGGCCGGTGCTTGCCATCCCAGCGACGCGCGCGAACGCGGTGACGCCGACCGCGACCGCACCGATGACGGAGAACACGAGCTGCCAGGTCTCCGACGGCATGGTGTGTTTCACGATGCCATGCGTGGCGTGGAAGCCGGCGATCGCCGCGGGTGCGACAAATGCCAGCGCGATCAGCAGGCGTGCCCAGAGCGGGCGGACAATTCCAAGCAAGAGCTGCCCCACGCCCAACGTCAGGCCGGCGCCGAGCATGCCGATAAGGATGGCGCCGAGCCAGCCCGCGCCAGTGTCATAGGCCCAGGTGCCGGCGGTCACGCCCGCGAAGAATGGCAGTGCGAACACCGCGAGCGTGAACAGCAACCAGCACAAGATGCCGATGGCTGCGAAGGATAGGACAATGCCGAGGATAATCATGGTGGTGTCTCCGAAAGAGCAAATTCTGACGGTCGCGCCTTCCACCACCACCACGGCGCATTCGGGAGCATAGCAAAAGCTGTGCTCCGTCGGGAGCGGAAACCGCAGGGGTCTCCGCGTCGCCTGGAAGGGTGGCGCGCCGTCATGGCGCGAAGGGATCGACCTCGTGGACGATCTCCGAGACGTCGCCGTCGTATTCGTTTGCGGGTGTCACCGAGAGAGTGCCGTCGCCCGCGCGGAAGATGACGATGACGGCCATCAGCGTGGTGGCGAGGCTGAAGGCGAAGGCGTGTGCGTCGGGGAAGGACATCGATCCGGCTCCTGTTTCGAGCGGAGGACCATCCCCCCGCTGACAGGCGCCCGATGTGTTCGGCCGATGGCCGCAATCACCGCGCAGGCAACGCCGGCGCGGCGGCACGCTATGCGTAGTCCGACCCTTTACGGGTTGATGGCGTCAGGCCATCGGCTGGACCAAGGACCAGCGCCATTCAGCGGGGAGTGGTCTTCTCCGGGCTGGAAGCCGAGTCGATGTGGCCGTGACGTTGGTGAAGCCGTACTGTCTGCGCGAGCTGCCGTGCGACCTCACCTGCGTCATCCGCAAAGCCTGGTGGCCATTTCCTCGACGGCTCGCGCTGAAACCCGCCACGCTGAAAATGCGGATGGAGGTGGCTGATAATCCACTCGATGCGTGAAGGAGGCACCAAGCCGGCTTGAGCCGAATAATGGAGTGCCTTGGCGAGATCGTGCCCGATGTTCGCGCGGTTCCAAACATCATCGGTCGCGACGTTAAGCAGATAGGATTTGAGGAGGAGTTCGATGGCAATTGCAATCGCATGAAGGGCTTGATTGTCGAATCCTTGATCCGCCGCCCATTCGGCGGCTGCAGCCTTCACGGTGGCATTCTCCAGGAAAACCGCAGCGAGAACGGCGTCCGAACGTGCCGGTTTCGGGAGTGGCTTCAGTCGCTGCATTCGTTGCGTTATGCCATAGGCTTGGCCGTTTAGCAGGTGCCCGATGCGGCGGCGCTTACGCGCCGCCGAATTTCCACACCGGGATGCCGAGCTTCTTGGCTTTGTCGGCGAGGTTGTCATTGATGCCGGTGCCGGGGAAGTGCAGCACGCCCTTCGGCAGGATTTGCAGCATCTCGTCATTGCGTTTGAAGGGTGCTGCCCGGCCGTGCTTCGTCCAGTCGGGTGCAAAGCCGATCTGTGGGACATTGCGATTCCTGGCCCAGAGAGAAGCGATCTTCTCGGCACCCTTCGGCGACTTGCCGTGGATCAGCACCATGTCGGGGTGCTTCTCGTGAACCTGGTCGAGCTTGGCCCAGATGAGGTGATGGTTGTCGAAATCGAGCCCGCCGGTGACGGCGATCTTCGGTCCAGGCGGCAGGAGCACTTCCTGCTCGGCACGCTTCTTCGCCATGATGAAGTCGCGGCTGTCGATCATCGCCGAGGTGAGGTTGCGATGATTGACCTTCGATCCTGACCGCGGGAGCCAGGCTTTGCCGACCTGGCGTTCGTAGTGCTCGGCGGCCTGGTCGCGCATCAGTTCGAAGGCGGTCTGGCGTTCGACCTGTGTCTTGCCCTCGGCGATCAGGCGCTCGAGATCGACCGACTTCACCTCGCTGCCGTCCTGTTCGCGTTGGGAGCGCTTTTGGGCCTGCTCGTTGTCGTCGAGCTCGCGGTTGATCCGTTCGGCGGCGCGATGAAAGACGTTCACGGTCGACCAGAGGAGATCGTCGAGGTCGGGTTCGAGGCGCGTGTCCTCCAGGGTCACGATCAGGGCGTCGAAGATGTCGGCGACCGCGCCCGCGACCGCGTTGCCGTCCGGCAGAAGCCGCTGATCGGGTTCGTCGGCGAAAGGCCGGTAGCCGTGGAGCTGCAATTCGTTGAGGACGTGGTCAGTCGGTGAGGATTCGTGGTGCGGTTCGTAGTCGTCGAGATCGCGCATCGGATGCTCCGTCGGATGGACCGCGACCGTCGCGGCCTTCATGGCGACGAAGCACACCGGCGGGGCGGCCCTGCACCCGGAGCGCGAGCGAGGGCCGGAGCGTCAGCGGAGGATGGCGGAGGCCGGCTATTTTGTTTCGCGATGGAAAGCGGCCCCTTGGGGCCGCGCCGGAAAATAGTCGGCCGCAGCCATTGCCGGGCCGGCCTGCCTGTGGGCCGATCGCCCTCTCGAAGGCCGAGGCGCGGTCCTCTCCGATCCGCTGCGTCTGAGCGAGTACGGCGGCGGGGCCGCTGCCGCTTCCTTACCGGCTATGCCGCCAGCGCCATGAAGCGTGCGACGTCCTGCGGCCCGAGCTGTACCCGAGTCTGACTGCGCAATGTCGCGATGCCGAGGGTGCGGAGATCCTCGTTGAAGTCCCCGAGCTGTGGAGAGATCACGATCGCCTCGATCCCGGCCGCGTTCGCCCGTTCGATCAGGCTGTCACGCGCACCATCGCCTGCCGGATCGTCATCGCGCAGGATGTAGAGCCGCCGCAGCGTGTCCGGGAACAGGATGGCGGCGAGATGTGCCGCGGAGAGCGCCGCCACCATCGGCATGTTGGGCACGACCTGGCGGATTGAAAGGACCGTCTCGATGCCTTCGCCGGCTGCCATCACTTCGCCACCAGCGCCAAAGCGGACCGCGTTGCCGAGGAGATCGCCCATCGCCCGGCGCGGGGTTTCGAATGGCGCCTTGTCGTGGCGTCGTGAGTCGAGCCAGGTGCGATGCGCCCCGGTGATCATGCCGTCGAGGTCAGTGACAGCGGCGATCATGGCCGGCCAAGTCTCGGTCGGCGCATGCTCGTCCGGGCGATAATAGCAGTGCGGGTGGAAATACAGATTTCCGGCTCCACGGAGATCCGTAATGCCGCGTTGCCGGAGATACGCCGCGACGATTGTGCCCGCAATCGGCTGCGACATGCGGATGAGGCGCCGTGCGGCTTCGGGCGATCCATGTGGTGCGGGCGCCAGCGGCTGGAAGGCGGAGGGTTCCGGCGCTGGTGGTGGCATGCTGAGGAAGAGCCGAGCCTCGTCGGCGACATCCTTGAAGTCGATGAGGCCGCAGCTCTCGCGGATGACGTCGAGGAGGTCTCCATGCTCGCCGGTAGCGGCGTCAGTCCATTTCCCGGCGGGGCCTTTGGGCGAGTCCTTGAGCCGGACGTACATCGAGCGGCCCTTAGTGTTACGGGCGTCGCCCACCTGCCAGTAGTTGCCCTGACGGTGGCCATTGCTGAGATAATGGCGGCACACCGCCTCGGCCTGTCGGCCGAGACGTTGCGCGAGATCGGATGCGTCGAGACGGGCCATCACGCTGCCTCCCGCTCGCCGACGCGCTGGATCGGGTAGGTGCCGATCAGCTTGCCGATGATGGTCGCGCCGTCCGCGCCGACGGGCACGAAGAAGCGGAGCTTCCACGAGATGATCTCGCTGAAGAGGCCAAAGGCGCGCAGGCGCTCGCGCATCGCGTCGGTGAAGCCGGAGAGTTCGATGCGATCGGCGCCCATGACGCGCACGCGACGGAGTTGGAGGCCTTCGGCGAGATCGAGGATTGTCTTGCCCTCGATGAGCGCGGCATAGGCATGGTCGGCGGACAGGTTCGTCGTTCCGACTGTCGTGGCGTTGGCGACCCATGCGGGCGACACGCGGCGGCCGATGATCCGTTCCCCGTCATCGGTCTGGAGCCGATAGACACGGCTCGACTCGTTGGGCAGCCGCTTCCAGATCGGCAGCAGCAGGCCAGCGACGATGTGGATCGTGGAATCGGAATAGGCTGGCACCTCCGCGATCTCGGCGTTCCAGGCGGCGGTGAACTCGGCGCGACTGGCGGCGATCCAATGGCTTTCGTCCATCATGCGGATGGAGGCGTGATGCTGCTCCATCGGCCGGATCAGCCGCACGCGGCGTTCGATCTCCCCGTCGTCGAGCATCAGCGAAGGCGCTGGAAGCTGAACCGCGGCGCGGTGGGAGCGCTCGTTGACCAGCAACTTGGCGACCGGATCGTCGAGCCAAGCCATCGCCTCCTCGGCGGTCATCGGCCGGTTGCGCTCGCGCTGTTGGATGGTCAGCAGGCTGGTTTCCGCGCCGGTGCCGGGATGGGTGTAGATGGTCTGGCGATCGGTGACGACGAAGCTCTCCGCGCGCAGCGTCTCCAGTCCGATGTCGTAGATGCCGGCGGCGATCGCGCCCTCGACCTTGGCGGTCAGAAGCTGCTCGAAGGCGGCGAACAGGACGTCCTGCAGGTCGATGGTGAGCGCGAGCAGGCGGTTGAGAAAGGTTGTGATCGGCGGGAGCTCGTCCTTGATGCCGTTGTCGTCCATCAGCTTCAGGCCGGTCGTGTCCTCGAACCGCTGGAGCGAGCACCCTTCGATCTTGCCGCGGACGATCAGGATGTAGAGCTGGCGAAGCGCATCGCGCGCATAGTGGCTCTCCAGATTGTCCTCGGGTCGGAACAGGCCCTGGCCGCCGGTCTGGCGCTGTCCGCGCGTGATCGCGCCCAGCGTGTCGAGCCGGCGCGCGATGGTCGATAGGAAGCGCTTCTCCGCCTTCACATTGGTCGCGATCGGACGGAAGAGCGGCGGCTGCGCCTGGTTGGTGCGGTGGGTGCGGCCGAGGCCTTGGATCGCGGCGTCGGCTTTCCAGCCCGGCTCAAGCAGATAGTGGACGCGAAGCCGCGTGTTCCGTGCCGACAGCTCCGCATGGTAGCTGCGGCCCGTACCGCCGGCATCGCTGAACACGAGCACGCGCTTCATGTCGTCCATGAAGGCCTGGGTCTCGGCGAGATTGGCGGACGCCGCGCGGGTCTCGACCACAAGGCGCTGTCCCTTGCGCACGATACGACGCGAGCGGCCGGTGACTTCGGCCACCACGTCCGCGCCGAAATGCTGGACGATCTGGTCGAGCGCGCCCGGCACCGGCGGAAGGCTCGCGAGTTTCTCGATCAGCTCGGTGCGGCGGGCGACCGCCTCGCGGCTCTCGACCGGCTGGCCGTCGCGAAAGACCGGACGCGAGGACATATTGCCCTCGCCGTCGCTGAAGGGCTCGTAGAGCTGCACCGGGAAGGAATGGGCGAGATAATCGAGGACATATTCTTTGCAGTCCGCGATTATGTCGAGTCCGGCAGCCGGAGGCTCGGATTTGCGTCGGTTCGTCATGATTTCACTCCAGATAATATGAGCGTTGGGGGAATGTCCGGGGACGGGCTAGGCCCGCC
>NZ_RQSI01000083.1:0-10454 GCF_003856955.1 Novosphingobium sp. LASN5T | reverse complement strand
TCGGTGCATCGCGCGCCGCTGTCGACGCGGGCTATGTGCCCAACGACTACCAGGTGGGCCAGACGGGCAAGATCGTCGCCCCCGAAGTCTACATCGCCGTCGGCATCTCCGGCGCCATCCAGCACCTGGCCGGCATGAAGGATTCCAAGACCATCATCGCCATCAACAAGGATGAGGACGCCCCCATCTTCCAGGTCGCCGATATCGGCCTCGTGGGCGACCTCTTTTCCATCGTCCCGGAGTTGACGAGCAAGCTCTAAGGCCCGAGAGGGCTTCCGATTCGCAGTTTCCATTCCACCCCAGGAGGGATCATGAACGTCCACGAATACCAGGCCAAGGAGCTGTTGGCGAAGTTCGGAGTCGGCATTCCCGCCGGCATCGCCGCGCTCACGGTCGAAGAGGCCGTCGCTGCCGCCAAGCAGCTTCCCGGACCGCTGTATGTGGTCAAGGCGCAGATCCACGCTGGTGGTCGCGGCAAGGGCAAGTTCAAGGAACTGCCGGCCGACGCCAAGGGCGGCGTGCGCCTGGCCAAGAGCGTCGAGGAAGTAGAGGCTTTCGCCAAGGAAATGCTCGGCAACACGCTCGTCACCGTGCAGACCGGGGAAGCCGGCAAGCAGGTGAACCGCCTCTACGTGACCGATGGCGTGGACATCGCCAAGGAATACTACCTGTCGATGGTCGTCGATCGCGCCACCGGCCGTGTCGCCATGATCGTCTCGACCGAAGGTGGCATGGACATCGAGGAAGTCGCCCATTCGACCCCCGAGAAGATCGCCACGATCACCATCGATCCGGCGCAGGGCTTCATGCCGCACCACGGCCGCGCCGTGGGCTATGCGCTGAAGCTGACGGGTGATCTCAACAAGCAGGCCGCGAAGATCGCGCAGCAGCTTTACAACGCCTTCATGGCGCTGGACTGCGACATGCTCGAAATCAACCCGCTGGTGGAAACCAAGGACGGCAACCTGCTCGTCCTCGACACCAAGATGAGCTTCGATTCGAACGCGCTCTACCGTCACCCCGACGTTGTCGCGCTGCGCGACGAGACCGAGGAAGATCCGGCGGAAATCGAAGCCAGCAAGTACGACCTCGCCTACATCAAGCTCGATGGCAACATCGGCTGCATGGTGAACGGCGCGGGCCTTGCCATGGCGACGATGGACATCATCAAGCTGAACGGCGAGTTCCCGGCCAACTTCCTTGACGTGGGCGGCGGCGCCACCACGGAGAAGGTGACGGCGGCGTTCAAGATCATTCTCCGCGATCCCGCGGTGAAGGGCATCCTGGTCAACATCTTCGGCGGCATCATGAAGTGCGACATCATCGCCGACGGCATCGTGGCCGCGGCGAAGGAAGTGAACCTGCAGGTTCCGCTGGTCGTGCGCCTCGAAGGCACCAACGTGCAGCAGGGCAAGGACATCCTCGCCAACTCGGGTCTCCCCATCGTTCCCGCCAACGACCTTGGCGATGCCGCGCAGAAGATCGTGGCAGAAGTCCGGAAGGTTTCCTGAACCATGAGCATTCTCGTCAACAAGAACACCAAGGTCATCACCCAGGGGATGACCGGCAAGACCGGCGCGTTCCACACCCAGGCGGCGCTGGACTATGGCACGCAGATGGTTGCGGGCGTGACCCCGGGCAAGGGCGGCACTACCCACATCGGCCTGCCGCAGTATGATACCGTGGCCGAGGCGAAGGCCGCCACCGGCGCCACCGCTTCGTGCATCTACGTGCCGCCTCCGGGTGCCGCCGACGCCATTCTCGAGGCGATCGACGCGCAGATGGAACTGATCGTCTGCATCACCGAAGGCATCCCGGTGCTCGACATGGTGCGCGTGAAGCGCGCGCTTTCGGGCAGCAAGTCGCGCCTTATCGGCCCGAACTGCCCCGGCGTGCTGACGCCGGACGAATGCAAGATCGGCATCATGCCCGGCTCCATCTTCAAGAAGGGTTCGGTCGGCGTGGTCTCGCGCTCGGGCACGCTGACCTATGAGGCGGTGTTCCAGACCTCGAACATCGGCCTGGGCCAGACCACCGCGGTCGGCATCGGCGGTGACCCGGTCAACGGCACCAACTTCATCGATGTGCTGGAACTGTTCCTGGCGGACGAAGACACCAAGTCGATCATCATGATCGGCGAAATCGGCGGCGACGCCGAGGAGCAGGCCGCGCAGTTCCTGATCGACGAGGCCAAGAAGGGCCGCAAGAAGCCGATGGCCGGCTTCATCGCGGGCCGCTCGGCGCCTCCGGGACGCCGCATGGGCCACGCCGGCGCGATCGTGTCGGGCGGCAAGGGCGATGCGGAAAGCAAGATCGCGGCAATGGAAGCGGCGGGCATCCGCGTGTCCCCCTCGCCCAGCCTGCTGGGCGAAACGCTGGCCGAAGCGCTCAAGTAAGGCGCTCTATCCCTGGGGCTGGCGCAAGCCGGGCAGGGCGGGATTGCTATGGAAACGGGAAAGGGAGCCTTGCGGCTCCCTTTTTCGTTCCGGCGGGCGGTAACGCTATGTCAAAGCTTCTTCTGCGATAGGCGGCGAACGGAATATCGCAGCGCTTTCAGCCGGCTAAGAAAAGACGTTTCATTTTATTGCAATGCAACATTCGTTGTGCCTTATGTCACGGCCGTGTCGCATAAGCAGGGTGTAGCGGAGCCATTCCGCGTCTGGTGCCCCTGGTGGAACCGGCGGGCGCAAAGCCTTGGCGCAGCAAGCGCGGGGTGTACAAAAGAGTGCGGGTCGTATGGCAATGTCGGGCCAATTCCGGGTGATGCCCCGGCCATAACGCTATCGAGGAGTGAGCATGAAGGGTTCGACCGAACGCAAGCCGATCCGCAAGGCGGTGTTTCCCGTCGCGGGGCTGGGCACGCGGTTCTTGCCGGCGACCAAGGCGATCCCGAAGGAAATGCTGCCGATCATCGACCGGCCCCTGATCCAGTACGCGGTCGACGAGGCGCGCGAAGCTGGCATCGAGCAGATGATTTTCGTGACCGGGCGCGGCAAGACCTCGATCGTCGAGCACTTTGATACCGCGTTCGAACTCGAACGCACGATGGCCGATCGCGGCAAGAATCTCGAAGTGCTGGAACCCACGCGCATCCCGCCGGGCAATCTGGTCACGGTGCGGCAGCAGGTGCCGATGGGGCTGGGCCATGCGGTGTGGTGCGCGCGCGCGATCGTGGGCGACGAACCGTTCGCGATCTTCCTGCCCGATGAACTGATGATCGGCGCGCCGGGCTGCATGAAGCAGATGGTCGATGCCTATCATGAAGTGGGCGGCAACCTCATCAGCGTGCTGGAAGTGCCGGAAGAGGAAGTTTCGAGCTATGGCGTAATCGCGCCGGGCGCGCGCCAGGGCACGCTGACCGAGGTCAAGGGACTGGTCGAGAAACCGAAGCGCGAGGATGCGCCGTCGAACCTCATCATCTCGGGGCGCTATATCCTCCAGCCGGAAGTGATGCGCACGCTGGAAGGGCAGGAAAAGGGCGCGGGTGGCGAGATTCAGCTGACCGACGCCATGGCGGCCATGATCGGGCAACAACCGTTCCATGCCGTAACCTTCGCCGGCCGCCGCTTCGATTGCGGCAGCAAGACCGGCTTCGTCGAGGCCACGCTGGCGCTGTCGCTGGAACGGCCCGACATGGCGGACGAGGTGCGCGCCGTCGCCCGGAGGCTGCTGGGGCTTTGACCCCGGCCCCTTCGTTGTTGGCGCCCATCTGACCGAATTTTGAAAGCGCGGGAGGCGGGAATGGCCTCCCGCTGTCGTCTCATGCACGGACGGGGAGTTCTGTGCATGAGAGACGCGACGGGCATCACGGCAGGCATGAACGCATCGGGCGATCCCGCTGCGATGGGCGGCATTTCGCAAGGGCCGGGCGGCATCCACGCCTGGCACGCCGAGCGCTGGACCGTGATCGTGCCGTTCTTCAACGAACGCGCACATCTGCCATCCTGCATCGCCAGCCTGGCACGGCAGGACGTTCCGTTTCACCTGGTGCTGGTGGATAACGCCTCGACCGATGGCAGCGGGGCGGTGGCGCTGGCGGCGTGCGCGGCGGCGGGGGTATCGGCAGAATTGCTGGTCGAACAGGAGCCCGGCAAGGTTGCCGCGCTGCGGACCGGCCTCGCGGTGGCGGGCACCGAATTCGTCGCCACGTGCGATGCCGATACGCTCTATCCGCCCGACTATCTTGCGCGCGCCGCCAGTCTGCTGGACCGGGGCGCGGTCGCTGCTGTCGCGGCCACGCAACCGCCCGGCGCTTCGCGCTGGCAACGGCGGTTCGCGGGATGGAAGCTGGAGCTGACGTCGAAGCTGCTGCCGCAGCAGTGCCTGAACGGCGGCGCGGGGCAGGTGTTCCGCACATCGGCACTGCGGGCGGTGGGCGGCTTCGACCCGCAGATATGGAACTGGGTGCTGGAAGATCACGAGATCATGGCACGGATCGAGCAGCAGGGCCGCATCGCCTATCACCGGCACTTCGAATGCGCGCCGCTCGAGCGGTCCGGCTCCGGCGCGGCACCGGGATGGCGCTTCCACGAACGCATCCTGTACCATTGCTCGCGCGCGGCGAATCGCAAGGCGTTCTTCCACGCATACCTTGCCGCAAAGCTGCGCGCGCGTGCCCTCAGCAGTGAGAGGTTGAGACGCCATGAAAGCCAGCTGTCCCATGCCTGAGCGCTTCATCCTGTGCGCCGACGATTTCGCGCTCTCGCGCGGGATCAGCGAAACGATCGCCTCGCTGGCGGCATCGGGCAGCATCAACGCTGTCAGTTGCATGGTGCCCTTCGCGAACTGGGAGAAGGATGCACCCCTGCTGGTGGAGGCCGCGCGCGTGCGCGATCCGCGCCATGGGCCGCTGCACGTGGGGCTGCACCTTACGCTTTCCAGCGAGCGCCCGATCACGCGGATGTCCTGCACCGATGCCGATGGCCGCCTGCCGGGCGCGGATGCGCTGATGGTGATGGCGCACCGGCGCAAGCTGGACCTGACGGAATTCCGTGCGGAAATCGACGCGCAGATCGCGGCCTTCGTGGCCGTGCGGGGCGCAGCGCCGGATTTCGTCGACGCGCACCAGCATGTCCATGTCTATCCGGGGCTGCGCGAAGTGGTGGTCGATGCCGTGCTGGAACACGCGCCGCACGCCTGGGTGCGCAACCCCGGAGATCGGCTGGGGGCGATGAGCCGCCGGCCGTTCATCGACAAGGCGATCGGATCGAGCCTCCACGCGGCCGGTTTCCGCCGGCTGCTCTCCCGGCGCGGCGTGGCGAGCAACCGCAGCTTTGGCGGGCATTACGACTTCACCACCGACTATGCCGCGCTTTTACCGCGCTTTTTTGCCGCGCCTTCGGATATGCATGTGGTCATGTGTCATCCCGGTGCCGGCCATCTCGATGGCGATACGATCGCGGACGCGCGCATTCGCGAAGCCAGCGTGCTGGCCGCCGCGGCGCTGCCCGAACGGCTGGCCCGGATAGAGCGGGTGGTGCCTCTGTGAGTGAAGCCGGGCTGGAGCGCGTATTCATGGAACAGCGTCCGATGATCCTGCGATTGCTGTCTGCCCGTCTCGGTAGCCGGGACGAGGCGGAGGAGACCGCGCAGGAGCTTTGGCTGCGGCTTCAGGATGCGCGTCCCGGCCCGATTTCCGATCCGGCCGCCTACTTGTTCCGCATGGCCTGCAACCTGGCCACCGACCGCCGCATCGCCGCGGGCCGCCGCGGCGTGCGCGAAAAGGCGTGGCAGGCGGTGCAGCCCGAAAGCGGGGAGTATCCGGACGCCGAACGCGGTCTGATCGCGCGCGGCGAGTTGCAACGGGTCGGAAGCCTGCTGGATGCGATGCCCGAACGGATGCGCGACGCGCTGGTGATGTTCCGACTGGAACAAAGGCCGCAAAAGGCGATCGCGCAAGAGTTGGGGATGAGCCTGTCGGGTGTCGAGAAACTGCTGGGAAGGGCTTACCGCCAGTTGGTGGCCGGTCTTGCCGATCCCGTGATGGAACCTGCCGCGCAAGGGGAGCGCGGCCAGCATGAGGTTGATTGCCATGAGCGCTGAAACGCACGAGGCCCAGGGCGGGGCAATGGAGGCGGCGATTGCGTGGCATGTGCAGATGCCCGCGATGGACGCCGCGCGCTGGGCGGATCTGGTCGCCTGGCTGGAAGCCGCACCGGAGCATCAGGCCGCGTTCGACCGTGTGGCGGCGGCGGATCGGTTGCTGGCCGAAGCGCCGGTTCTGCGCCAACGGTCTGGCGAAAAGGTACCGGCGCCGCCGATGCGGGTGAGACGCGGATGGTGGCGCGCGGGCGCTGGAGTGGCGCTGGCGGCCTCGCTGGCCGGCGTGGCGCTATGGACGGTCGCGCCGCGTGATCGCCAGCCGACGACCTTCGCCACGGCCGCCGGCAAGATGCAGACCGTGCGCCTCGCTGAAGGCACCGCGGTCGTGCTCAATGGCGATACGCGGCTGGCCCGGGGGGATGGTGAACGCTCTGTCCGGCTGGATGGTGGCGAAGCGCTGTTCGCGGTCCGCCATCGCGCCGATGCTCCTTTCACGGTGGAGGCGGGCCGCTACCGCATTGTCGATGTCGGAACCGTGTTCAACGTCCGGCGCGATGCCGGGCGGCTGATGGTTTCGGTCAGCGAAGGCAGCGTCATGGTCGATCCGGATGGCGCCCGCCTCGCCCTCCACGCTGGCGAGGGTTTGACGATCGACGAAGCAAGCGGTCTTGCCACGCGGTGGAAGGCGGCGTCGGTCGGTGGCTGGCAGAGGGGCGAACTGGATTTCGATCGGGCGACGCTGGCGGATGTCGTGGCGGCTTTCCACCGGCGCAATGGTGCGGAAATCCGGCTGGAGGGCGGCTTGTCCGCCTTGCCGTTTACTGGCAATGTCAGGCTTTCGGGTGAGACAGCGCGCGACGTTGAACATCTCGCGCGTCTGGTCGGAGTTGATTGCCGTCGTGAAGGCGAAATCTGGGTGCTTTCGCCGTCCAAGGTTCGTAGCTAGCGCCCTGCTGGCGCTGGGCTGCTGCTTGCCGCTCACGCCGGTTTTCGCCGCCGATCGTGCCGCCATTTCCTTGCCGGCCGGATCGCTGTCCGTCGCCCTGCGTCACCTGGCCGAAAGCACCGGCAGCGAGATTGTTTCGGTCGATCCCGCGGTGGCGGCGGTGCGCGTGCCGGCGCTCAGGGTAGGGTCTGATCCCGCGCGCGCGTTGGCGCAACTGCTCAAGGGAACCGGCTATCGCGCGGTCAGGATCGGTGCGCGTGGTTTCCGGATCGAACGGGCGCCGCTTGCGCGCGTGCGTCCGCGCGCGGCGCCTGCCAGTTTCCCTCCCCCGGCAACGGTATTGCAGCCACCGATCGTGGTGGTGGGAGGCAAGTTTCCCACACCGATCATGCTCTATCCGGGAAGCGTGGGGCGGATGCCCGGCGAAGAAAGCTCCCGACTGGGCGACCCGTCCTCGCTGGACAGCATGGCGCGTGCGCAACCTATCCTGCAGACCACGGCTTTCGGGGAAGGGCGCAACAAGATCTTCATCCGTGGCATTGCCGACAGCAGCTTCAACAGTTGGACGCAGCCCACGACGAGCATCTACTTCGGCGACGCGCTGTTGGGCTTTGGTAGCCCCACGCCCAACCTCAAGCTGCATGATATCGCATCGGTGGAAGTGCTGGAGGGACCTCAAGGCACGCTCTATGGCTCCGGCTCGATTGGCGGCGTCATCCGCATCATGCCGAACGCGGTCGATCTCGATCGCTATGCGGGATCGGTCACGGGAGGTGTCAGTGTTTCCCCGGATGCCACCACGGGCTGGGATGGCTCGGCCATGCTCAACCTGCCCCTGCTACGTTCGGAAGCGGGCGTGCGGCTGGTGGCCTATCGCGAACGGGATGGTGGCTACATCGATGTGCCGGGGCTGGGGCACAACCGCAACGTGGTCGATGTGGCGGGAGGGCGCGGCGCGCTGGCGGCCCGGCTGGGCGATGGCTTCCGCGTCGAGGCCAGCGGGCTGTACCAGCGCACCGATGCGCGGGATGCCCCTTATGCCGATGCATCCGGCGCGCTTTCGCATCGTGCGGCAATCGCGCAACCCTATTCCAGCGAATTGGGGCTTGGCCGCCTCTATGTGGAATACAGCGCACCGAACGGGATGCGGCTGACATCCACCGCCAGCCTCGGGGCGCGGTCGGCGCTCGATACGTTTGACGCCACCACGCCGGGCTCCCCCCGGCGCGCGTATCAGACACAGCGGTCGACCCGCACGTTTTCTTCGGAAACGCGCTTGTCGGGGCCGCTTGATCGGCCGGTTACGTGGGTGCTGGGGCTTGCCTATGAACGGGTGCGCGATGGCCAGTCGCGCTCGCTTGGTATGCCCGAGGCGCCGCCCGAACTGGACGAGCTGACCAATGTTACCCGCAGCGGATCGCTGTTCGGACAGGTCACCTTTCCCTTGCTGGGCGCGATCAAGGCGACGCTGGGCGCGCGTGCCACCACCGCGCGCACCGACAGCGAACCATCGCGCGGCGGCGTTTCCTCACCGATCAAGGGCAAAGGTGCCTCGCGTATCGACCCCACGGTGGCGCTGCTCTGGCCGGTCCTGCACGATCTTTCGCTTTTTGCCCGGTTTCAGACCAGCTACCGCAACGGCGGCGTTTCCGTGGCGCGCGGGGTCGGCAAGGTGTCGGAGTTCCAGGCGGATTCGATCGTGATGGGGGAGGTGGGGCTTCGCCGTTCGCGATCAGGGCCGACCGGGCTCTCGTTC
The DNA here is from genome assembly GCF_003856955.1 of Novosphingobium sp. LASN5T. Lineage (NCBI taxonomy): Bacteria > Pseudomonadati > Pseudomonadota > Alphaproteobacteria > Sphingomonadales > Sphingomonadaceae > Novosphingobium > Novosphingobium sp. LASN5T. The sequence goes on along the minus strand of NZ_RQSI01000083.1, from coordinate 1,710 downwards.
TCCGCTGCGGCATCCTATGCCCGGTGGCAGAACGTCCTGGCCGAACTGGTGAGCGCGAAGGGGTTGCCCTATACCACCAACGTTGGCGACGCGAAGATCTTCGCGCTGGAAGCGACCGGAAACTGGGTGATCGTGCCGGGGCTGGAAGCGGAAAGCTCGGTGTTCTTCACCTCGAACCGCACGACTGGCGCGCTGCCCGCCCAGTCCGTCGGCCGCGACCGGCGGTTGCCGGATACGCCACCGTTTTCAGCCGCCGCCAGCCTGCGTTACGGCTGGGGACGTGGCATCACCACCTATCGGGCTGGATTGGACATGCGCTACGTCGGGCGATCGGTGCTCGGGCCGGGGGCCTTGTTCGATGTCTCGCAGGGCAATTATGCCGTGGCTGACCTCCATGCCGGGCTGCGCCGGGGGCCGGTCGATTTCTCTGTGGCGGCGACCAACCTCTTCAATACCCGCGCCAGCCGCTTCGCGCTGGGCAACCCCCTGCTGCTGTACAGGCGCGATCAGTCGGTGCCCGTGGAACCGCTGACCGTGCGGTTCGGCGTGTCGGTGGCCTGGTAGGGGCGAAGCCGCGAAGGCGTTGGCTTTCGCGCCGTGCGGATTACCGCCATCGTGGCGCCATCTCCGGAAATTAACCGCAATTCTTCGCGGCTCCTCAATCGCTATTCCCCATGATTTTCCCGACACTTGGGGGATTTACCGTGCGCTCTACCATCGTGGCGGCGTGTGCCGCGTTCGCTGTTCTTCTGCCGGCCGCCGCCTCGGCGGAACCTGTGTTGCAGCCGATCCAGATCGGCGCGGAAACGCTGCGTTTCGACCAGGGCGTGCCGACGCTCGATCTGCAACGGCAGCAAGGCAGCGTCCAGATCCGGCCGCTGCCACTGGATCACGGCAGCCCGGCCTTCAGTGTCGCGGTGTTCAACGCTAGCCCGCGTTCGGCGAATTTCGGGATCGAGAACCTGACCGTGCAGGCCGGCGACAAGCCGGTCAGCGTATTCTCCGTCGACCAGCTTGTCAGAAAAGCGAAGTCCCGCGCGCGGTGGACGCAGATCGGCATCGCCATGCTGGGTGGAATCGCCGCCGGCGTGGCAGCGAGTCAGACCGATACTTATCACGGCTACATCCGCACGCCACGCGGGTCCTATGTCAGTTCCTACAGTGGCCCCAGCGCATTCGGGCAGCTTCAGGCAACTGCGCTCACCGCCGGCGCCGCGCATGGCATCGCGGCCGTACAATACAATCTGGACCGGACGCGTGATGTCCTGGGCGATTCGATCGTGCAGACCACCACGCTCTATCCCCAGCAGAGCTATGCCGGAAAGATCGTGCTCGAGAAGATTCCGCTGGATGAGCGGCCCGTGCGGATTTCCATCGTGGTGATGTGGAACGGCGAACAATATCCATTCGCTTTCCAGTTCGCCAAGGCGGGAACCGCTGCGCCCGTGTTCCATGCCGTCGATTCGGCACCTGCCCAAGCATCCGCAGAACCTTCCATGGCGGCGGCCGCCTACCCGGCCCGTCAGCCCCGGCCCGCACCCGCACCCGCAACGGGCGGCGCCCGTTCGCAGGACATCAACGCGTTAGAGCGGTTTCCACACGAACTGACTCGTCAGGGATTCCCTTCGCGGCGCCGTTGTGATTCAGACTTCCTGCTGGTGTCAGGAGGCCAGCATGGATGGCACGAACGCTTTCACAGGATCTTCGGGA
>NZ_RQSI01000082.1:0-10701 GCF_003856955.1 Novosphingobium sp. LASN5T | reverse complement strand
AAAAACGTTCTTTGACGTATCCATGCCTATGCGGGTAATTTGCTCCACGGGCGGCTCCCTTGATTGAGTCTTGCAACGCACTCACTCTGGCACATTGCGATGCCGTTGGGAGCCGTCCACCCCAACAGGGCAGGATCGATCCCAAAAACGATCTGCACAGCTTCGGTCCAGTCCGCACCTTCATCGGCGGCGTCAAGTAGCCGTAAATATGTGACAAAATGGCGTTCGTCATACGGCGTTACCGTATCCGAGAGGGGCGGGCTGTCTTCAAAAGGAACGATCGTCATGGTCCGAGCCTTCAGTTTCGACTCGTTTCTGCATCCACAGTCTTTTAGCACCAAGACCCACCAAAATGGGGAAAACTTGGCTTGTTCAACAACGGGCAGAGACTTGTACCTTTTCGCGGATAGCCCGTGCGCGTTGGCAGCCTGCTGAACCCAGCCGAACTCCAACCGTGAAGAGTATACTCCGTTGTTAAATACTCTGCAACGGTGGTGAGTTCGTGCAATGAAATTGCGCGAGGTCCTGGCTGCGAATCTGAAACGCTATCGGTTGGCGGCCGGCCTGTCGCAAGAGGAGCTTGCACATCGTGCTCATCTCGATCGGACTTATGTCAGCAGCCTTGAGCGTGGACGCTACAGTGCCTCGGTCGACAAGCTTGAGCATCTTTCCATAGCGCTCGGGATTGAAGCCTCAGAACTCCTTATGAGAGTGACGTCAGCAGACGAATGAGAATGCCGGAAGCCCCGCCCGGCAGGTGCCGGGCGGGGCTGGCTGTGCGGTCAGTCGCCGTTGGTGCGGCGAGCGCGCGACCAGATCAGATTGAAGCTATTGCCGTCTTCGTCATCGAAGAGGTTGGCAAAAATGGGAGCGGTGAAGCTGGGATCGTCGAGCTTGACCGAAAGATATTCGCGGCCTTCGTTGGAGGTCTTGGTCCAGGCGGCGCCGATTTCCGCGCGGCCGACGAAAACCCGGTGCGACGGCGCATTTTCGTTGTCGCTGGCTTCGGGGACGATGCGGACATTCTTCTGCTGCACCGACATGGTGACGATCTCGCCCTTGTATTCGTTGCCGGTCTTGGTGAAAGTTCCGATGTTGGCCATGATGCATTCCTTCAAGTTGGTCGAACCCGCGCCCATCGCGGCCTCGATGGCTGGTTGAAGGCAGGGGCTTGCGCCCGCTGCACCGGAACGGCCGAAACGCAGTGGAGGACGACGGCCAGACGGCTTTCTTGCCTCGCGAGGAATGGGCGGCACGCCCAGGGGAAGAAAGTCGGTGCAGACGGCGTTGCAGCAAGGGATCAAGCGGCGAAGCCATCCCCTGCCAACCAAAGCCATTGAAGAGGCGGCATTGGGCTCGGGTCACACTTGATCGGGAGCCATGGCACTTTCCGGACTTTCTAGACCGAGCTGCGATTGGGAAGGTGTCGTGATAGGGTGCGTTGCAGGTCGTCACCGCATCTCCAGACGTTGGCAACTGCGATGGGCCACTACGGGGTTGATCGAGAGCCCCGCATTCGGCTGGCATCGGCCCAGTACCTTACTGGTTGCGGATTCTCGGCCTTGCTCTGACCCCGCAACTGCCCAGACCAGCCCAACCCAAGACGAAGTCGGCAGGACTGCCGCTTGATCACAACGCCTGCCTCGTACCGGCAGGACCGGTCGTGCTAGCCTCGCCGGCAACTGCCGGACTGGGCTTGGAAATCGACGAATCTAGGGGCAGACTCGACTCCACTGCGTCCACGATGCAGCAGCGACGATCGTAGCGCCAAGCAGCGAGATAACGAACTGCCATGCGCTTGGCGGCATAGTCGCCACAGCGATGCCGTGGACTGCATGATAGCCCGCGACGGCAGCGGGCGTGGCAAAAGCGACACCGATCGCCGCCCGCGTCAGGTCGGACTTGGCGATGGCCAGTGCGAGTTGAGCAGCAGCGAGCAGGATGATCGCGGCGATAGCCGCAGCGGCGAGCGCAGCGATGATGCCGTTGCCACTGCGATAAAGGGCCGAACCGGCCAGAAAGGCAACAAACAGCGGCAAGGCATAGATCGAAAGGCGAAACAGAAGCGCGCAGCACAGAAATACTGCGACGATTATCAGGGCAAAGCCGATCAGCATGGCGTCCTCCTTGGAACCAAGGGCAAGGGACGCGCTCTCCACCTCCACCGCAGCGCAATGTGCAGGAAATCCATAGCAGAAATGCACATCGGCTGGAATACCCGATGGGCATCCAGCCAAGTGGCGAAAAGCGATGTGGCGCGGTCAGGGATTGAAAGGGTCATATTCGTGAATCACGCTGTCGTCATCGCCGTCGAATTCAGCCGTGGGAACGGCGGCGTAGCCGTTACCGGCGTGGAACAAGGTGACGCAGACCATCAGGATACGGGAGAGGCTCCAGGCGTGACGCTGTGCGATGGTGAGTGACATGTCCGAGCTCCTGTCTCGGAGCAGGGACCATCCCCGCTCGACAGGCCCCGGACAGACGGCGCAAAGCCGCAATCACCACGAAGGAGCAGCCGCAGTGGCCGCACGCAGAGCGTAGCGGACCCTTTACGGGTTGATTGAAGGAGGCTTGGGGTCGGCCAACGGATTGGCCGCAAAGAGCGGGGTGCGTCCAGGAACCCGAAATAGGGTCGCCCGACGATACTGGTATTCCCAACTGCAGGCCGAGTAGCTACTGATCTTCGCGGCGCTGCGCGATCCGGAATGCCGCTTTGTAAGGTCTTAAAACGGTCCTGTTTGAAGCAAGGCATGGCGCAGCAGCACTATGCGGTCATTGCCCCAGAACAGCCGTTGATTGACAACAAAGGTCGGCACACCGAACGCACCCTGCTCTATCGCTTTCGCCGTAACCCGCTCTCGCTCTTTCCATGTGTTCTCATCATCAAGTGCGGTTGCAAAGGCGTCTCGGTCCAGTCCTACCCTGCTAGCGCATGCGATACATACAGCGCGGTCCACGGCAGGCAGATCGTCGGCGAAAACCGCGCGAAGCAGTGCATGAGCGTAGGCCTCGGCGACGCCGAGCCCCCGCGCAGCCGTGCAGGCAAGCGAGAGCAGGTTGGGGTCAAGAGCAAGACGGCCATGCGGCTCGCGGAAGGGCACACCATAAAACGCCGCCCATGCTTCAGCGTCCTTCTGTCGATAGCCCCAGTCATATTGGCCGGAGCCATTCGTGCCGGCAAAGGGACTGCGCCCGCCATGCGCCGCCGCAATCAGCTGAGCGCTGTCTACAGCGAGCCAGTTAAACTTCACTCCCGTCTCGGCTTCGAGCGCAGCAAGCTGGGTCGAAGCGAGGTAGGAATAGCGGCTGCCAACGCCAAAATAGAAGTCTGCGATCAAGGCTGCAATTTCCCTGCAATGCTGACCGCTGCAACCTCGCAGCGGCGTTGCCACAATGCAACGCATACAGCGTCTGGAACCTTGCGAACAGGATATCGCTAGACCTTATGGACTGTCATTGTCACATGGCCTGAGCAACCCACTTCGATTGCAGGGGAACGCCGATAATTGCGAGTACGGCGTCAATTACCTTGAGTAGCGCCCCGCGCCGAGTGGCCGATAATCTGAGCATAAATCTGCCTCGATTGCGAGCGGCGCATGTTCGATTGCAAGCGTCTACACCTAGCCGCTCTATTCGACATGGGTTCGTTCCCGAAATACCATCGTTTTCGGGAAAGGCGGCAACGCAATGCGAAGGCAGCTCTCCCTTTCGGGTCATTGAAACCTGCCCGGCTGCTTCAATCGGAATTCGGCCACCAGCGGCATATCTCGTGTCGGCCCCTGAGCAGCCGTTTCGGTTGGCCTAAAGCGGCGGAAGACCGACGGCCGCGCGCCCTACGTAGGTCTTTATCGAGAAGTCGCCGCCATCATGCACGTGCGCAGCATCGCTCGTCAGCCACACGACCGCCTCGGCCGCCCATTCCGCCGGAATGTGATCCGACCATGCGAGCTTCGATACCGGGTTGAGCCCGGCTGCCGCGATCTCCCGCTGCAATTGTGTTGCGACCGTGCCCGGCGACAGGCCCACGCAGCGGATACCGTTGCCTGCTTCTTCCTTGTGCACACAACGCGTAAACATCAGCACGGCAGCCTTGGTCGAAGAGTAGTGCGACCAACCCTCCAACGGGCTGGTGGCTGCGCCCGACGAAATGTTGATGATCGTCCCACCACCGCTCCGCTTCATCACTGGCAGCACGGCGCGGGTGCAGTGAAACACGCCTTTGAGGTTGATGTCGACCGCGCGGCTCCAACCTTCCGGATCGGCGTCAGCAATACGGGCAATGGGATCGATCACCCCGGCGTTGTTGATCAGGATATCGATCTGCCCGAAGTGCTCGATCGCGCGGGCCATGGCCCAACTGACAGATTCCCAATCGGCCACATCGCAGGCGATCGCGAGCGCGCGGGGACCAATGGCAGCGGCGATGCTTTCGATCGCCGCGCCCGAGCGGGCGAAGAGTACCACGTTGGCACCCGCATTCGCGAGACGCCATGCGGTCGCCTCACCGATCCCGCGGCTCGCCCCGGTGACGATGGCTGTTTGGCCGGTGAGGTCGATATCATTGTTGAGCATCACGCTACTCCTTCGGACACAAAGTGACGCTCGATCTCGGCGAGCGCTGCGGCCATCGCCGCATCGACGGTTGTGGCATCGGCGGTGGTCGCTTCGACCGCGAAACTGGTGACATCTGTGATGCCGATGAAGTTGAGGATCAGCGTCAGATAGGGCCGCAGAAAATCGAAGCTGTTGAGAGCCCCGCCTTCGCCATAGCCGCCCGCGCCGTAGGAATAGGCGACATAGGCGCGCTTGCCTTCGACCAGACCGCGGAACGCGCCGTCCTCATAGGCAAAGGTTCGGCCTATGCGCATGATCTGGTCGATCCACGCCTTGAGCGCGGCAGGCGTGCCGAAATTGTAGATCGGGGTGGTGATGAGCAGCACATCGGCCGCTTCGATTTCGGCGATCAGGGTGTCGGACAAGGCGGTGGCGGCACGCAGGGCGTCGGTCATTGCCTCGGTCGGAGCGTAAAAGCCCTTGATGGTCGCATCGGCAATCGCGGGCAGCGGGTTCCCGCCGAGGTCGCGCTCGGCGCCGAGCCGCGCCCCGTGCGCCACCAGCCCCTTGAGCACAGCATCGCCGAGCGCGCGGCTGAACGACGCCTGTTCGGCACCTGCCAGGTTCGGTCCGGGACGGGCCGAGGCATCGAGTCTGAGAATGTGGGTCATCATGGTCTCCGTTTGTGAGCGAGACGAAGATGAAGCGTGCTCACTGTGACGGAAAGATTGCCAAACGCACTATATTCATGCGAAGGTTGCATTAATGAATGCGGATGATGTCTCGCTTGGTGCGCTCAGATGCTTCGTCGATGTCGCGACGGAGGGGTCTTTTGCAGCCGTCGCGCGCCGGCGGCTGGTCGATCCCTCGATCGTCTCACGCACCATCGCCGGGCTCGAGCGCGAACTGGGCTTCCGTCTGTTCGATCGCACCACGCGCCGACTGAACCTGACCGAGGCCGGTGCGATCTACCTGCAGCGCGCGGGCACGCTGGTGGCGGAACTCGAGGCTGCGCGCGCCGCAGCAAGTGATGTGCTGACCGAGCCTTCGGGCCTTGTGCGCATCACGGCATCGACCGCTTTTGGTGCCCATTGGCTCACCCCGCGCCTTCACCGCTTCATGCAGCTTTACCCGGAGATTTCCGTCGAGGCGGTGCTGACCGACGCAGTCGTCGATATCGCGGCAGAGCGTATCGACCTTGCCCTGCGGCTCGCAGTGCGGCCGAGCGGCGATCTGGTCGCTACGCGGCTGATGACGACGCGCTACCGGGTGGTGGCAAGCGCCGACTGGCTCGCCCGCAGCGGAAACCTTGCTGCGCCGGAGGATCTTGCGGCGATGTCATGCCTGCTGCTGACGCTGCCGGGCTACCGTTCGCAATGGTCGTTCCGGCGCGGTGGCGAGATCCGGCAGGTTCTGGTTCACGGACGGCTTGCGATCTCAAGCCCTCCGGCGATCCGCAGGGCTGCGTCGGATGGTATGGGGCCAGCGCTGCTTGCCGACTGGATGGTGTCCGAGGACCTTGCCAGCGGGGCGTTGGTGGATCTGCTCCCCCAATGGGAGGCGACCGCTGCCGATTTCGACACCGCTGCTTGGATCCTATATCCCTCCAGCGCCTACGTTCCGCGCAAAGTCAGGGTGCTGGTGGATTGGCTGAAGCAGTCCGTGTGAGGTTAGGGCTTGCAGACCTTTGCTCTCTTGCCCCCCTTCATTTCGAAGGGCAGCTCGTCTAACGATTAGCAGTTATTTGCTGCGAATCTGGGTGATCAAGAAAACAGCCAAGCAGCTATATTCCTCGATTAGTCACCAGTAGGCTTTCTATAGACGATCCCGTTGCGTTAAAGCGGCAGTTTTCTGACCTTCAGCACCAACAATTGAACGACCACGTTCTCGAGTAGTAGGAGGGATCAGGTCAAACATTGGGTGATGTGGACCGATAGTGCTCATTCAATTGCCCATACCGCAATTCCCATCTTGCGCGCCTTGTCGACGAGATTGGCGTTGATGCCATTTCCTGGACAGGCAACCACAGCCTTTGGCAAAGCTTCGAGGATCTGGTCGTTGCGACGGAACGGTGCGGCCTTCTTGAAGCGCTCCCAGTCTGGCCGGAACGGGACATGGGTGATCTTGCGATTGCGCGCCCAGAGCGAAGCAATGTGTTCGCCGCCGGTGGGATTGCCGCCGTGAAACAGGACCATGTCTGGATATTTGGCGAGCACCTTGTCCAGCACGGCCCATATCCGGCTGTGGTTCTGATACTCAGGTCCGGATGTGAACGCGATGCGGGTGCCTACCGGCAGCAGCGGTTCGGTTTCTGAGCGACGCTTCGCGGCTAGAAAATCCCGGCTGTCGATCATGGCGGCTGTCATAGTGCGATGGTTGACGAGTGACCCGGTACGCGGGGTCCAGGCTTTGCGGAAATGCGCTTCGAACTGGTCGCCGGCGGCATCGCGCATAAATTCCATGGCGTTGCGGCGTTCGATCAAGCCGGTGCCTTCGCGAAGCAGGCGTTCGAGCTCGACCGACATGACCTCGGAGCCATCCTGCTCGCGCTGGCTGCGCTTCTGGGCATCTTCGTTGTCGTCGAGTTCGCGCTGGATCCGGCCTTCGGCGCGGTGGAAGAGGTTGGCGAGCGACCAGCACAGGTCTTCCAGATCGGGTTCGAGCCTGGTGTCGATCATGGTGGCGATGAGGGCATCGAACATGTCGGCGACGGCGCCAGCGGCGATGCGTTCTTCGGGGAGCGGCCGCGGGTCGGCTTCGTCGGAGAAGGGGCGATAGCCGTAGAGGGCGATTTCATCGAGAAGATAGGCTGTGGCTGAGGTTTCGTGTTCGGGTTCTGAATCGGGCGTGATGGTCATTGCGTCGGTCCTTGGAGCCTTGGGACCGGGCACCTTGCCCGGCCTTTATGGGCGTCCCTCTGACCGGCTGACGCGAGGCTGCATCCGCATGGACCGAAGCGCAGCGGAGGATGGCGGACGGGCGGCTATTTTGGTTCGCGATGGAAAGGCGCGGATGCGCCGCCGGAAAATAGCCGCATGACCGCCATTGCGGCCTCGCGGCAGCCGGTCTCTCGGACGCCACTCGAAGAAGGCCGGGCTGGGCCAGGTCTTGGCTCAAGTCCTATGCACGCCGCCATCGCCGATCCTGCAACCCCGTATCGGCTCAGCCAATGTCGAGGGAAAAGCGTGTCTGATCCTGCTGTCGGAGATGATGGCGGACCCGTTCCGCCAGTGCAGCAACGCCATGCTGGCGGAGGTCGTCATTGAAGTCAGCGAGGTCCGGCATGAGTGATACGAGTTCGATCCCTCCTGCCTGTGTGCGCTCAGTCAGGACGCCAAACGCTGCGTCGCCTGCAGCATCGCGGTCGCGCGCGACATAGAGTCGCCGGAGTGTCGGCGGGAACAAGATCGCTGCAAGGTGGGCTGACGAAGTTGCGGCGACCATCGGCATGGTTGGCAGAATTTCGCGCAACGACAGCATGGTTTCGATGCCTTCGCCGGCGATCATGATATCATCCGCAGATCCGAACCTTACGGCGTTGCCGAGGATGTTGCCCATCGCTCTGCGCGGCGATGCGACTTTGGCCTTCGCGCTGCCGGATGGATCGAGCCAGGTGCGATGGGCGCCGGTCTCCACGCCGTCGTTGTCGGATACTGCTGCGATCAGCGCGGGGAAAGCGCCCGCAGTTGCTGGATCATCGTCCTCGTTTGGTCTGTAGTAGCATCGCGGATGAAAGCGCAGGGCTGGCAGGTCGGATACGCGTGTGATGCCACGTGACCGTAGGTAGGTGCTCGCGATTGATCCGGTCAGTGGTTTCGAGGCGGCAAACAGGCGTATGGCAGCGGTCGTGGATCCTGCGCGCGTCGGCTTGGCGAATGACGCGGCACCGCGCTGATCGTCCGAAGCCGATGGTGGCAGGCTGAGGAAGAGTTCGGCTTCCTCAATGGTTTCGGACAAACGCCCATGCCGCTGGTTGAGCCGGATGAGATCAACGAGATCGCCATGTTCGCCAGTTGCGGCATCGACCCAGTTGCCGATCGCGCCGCGTTCGGTTTCAAAAAGGCGAACGTAGAGACTACGCCCGGGCGTTCCCGCGACATCGCCAACCATCCAGTAACGGCCTTCGCGCCTGCCTGAGGGCAGATAATGGCGGCAAACGGCCTGCACGTTCTGTGCAAGCCGTTCTGACAAGTCTGCCGCACGCGTGGAGAGCTTTGCCATCTCAGGCAGCCTTTCGATCAGAAATTCGGGCCAAGGGGTGCCGTTCGAACAGCCGCTCGAGCACAGCCGACCCTGTCACCATGTCGTCAGGCACGAACAGACGCAGTTTCCAGCTGATGATCTCGGAGAAAAGCCCCATGGCCTTGAGCCGGTCGACCGCCGTCGAACCAAACCCGGTGAGTTCGATCCGGTTCACCTGCATGAGCCGAGCCCGGCGCAATTGCAGCCCATCGGCAAGGTCGAGCATGGCTAGGCCTTCCCGCAGCAACGCGATTGCCTGTGGTGGCGATAACACTGGCGCGTCTGGCCTGGCTGTCGCGCTCGCTGCCCATGCTGCGGACACCCTGCGGCCGACAATGCGGGTGCCATCGTCGGTCTGGAGCCGGTAGACACGCGTCGATTCCTCGGGAAGCTGTTTCCAGATGGGGAGCAACAGGCCGGTGACGATGTGCAGTTCGCTTGTCGTGAATTCATCGACTTGCACCACCTCGTCTTGCCAGATGGTCGCGAATGTCCTCTCGTCCACCTCCTGCCAGTGGGTCTCGGGAAGGTGGGTCAGGGCGAAGTTCAGCCGCTCCATTGGCCGGATCAGCCGGACACGGCGTTCAACCTCGCCATCGTCGAGCATGAGGCTGCGAGCGGGCAGCTGGACTGCAGCGCGCCGCGAGCGGGCATTGACCAACAGTCGCGCGCCAGGCTCACGCCGAAGTTGGAGCGCCCGCTCGAGCGAGACCGGCTGATTGCGTTGCTGCATTGCAATTGTAAGCAACCGGGTTTCTGCGCCGGTGGCCGGATGGACGTAGATCGGCTCGCTGGCTGTGACGGTGAAGCTGTCGGCGGTCAGCGTCTCCAGCCCGAGATCGTAACTGCCCGCCGCGATTGCGCTTTGCACTTTGGCGCCGAGCAACTGCTCAAACACCGTGAACAGCACATTCTGCATTTCGATGGTAAGCGCCAGCAGCCGGTTCAGGAAGGTCGTAATCGGCGGCAACTCGTCCTTGAGGCACCCGCTGCCGTCGGTCAGCGACAGGCCGGTCATGCTCTCAAAGGAGGCGAGCGAGCATTGCTCGACCTTTCCGGCATAGAGCAGCACATAGAGTTGGCGCAACGCATCGCGGGCATAGGGGCTTTCGAGATTGTCTTCGGGGCGGAACAGCCCCTGACCACCGGTCTGCCGCTGTCCGCGCGTGATCGCACCCAGAGTGTCGAGCCGCCGCGCGATAGTTGAGAGGAAGCGTTTCTCGGCCTGAACATTGGTGGCCACCGGCCGGAACAGCGGCGGCTGCGCCTGATTGGTGCGGTTGGTGCGGCCGAGGCCTTGGATCGCGGCATCGGCCTTCCAGCCTGCTTCCAGCAGATAGTGATGGCGGAGCCGCTGGTTCCTCGCGCCCAGATCGGCATGGTAGCTGCGTCCTGTGCCCCCGGCATCGGAGAAGATGAGGATTTGCTTGCGATCCTCCATGAACGCCTGCGCTTCAGCGAGGTTGGCATGAGCAGGCCGGTTCTCGACCGCGAGCCGCTCGCCATTCGCATCGACCTTGCGGACGATCCGGCGCGAACGGCCGGTCACCTCGGCCACCATATCTGTCCCGAACCGCTGCACGATCTGGTCGAGTGCGCCTTGTACCGGTTCCATCGATGCCAATTGCTCGATCAGCCGGTCGTGCCGCTGACAAGCCTCGCGGCACTGCACGACATTGCCATCCTCGTCATAGGCTGGCCTCGACGCGAGATTGCCGTCGCCGTCGGTGAAGTTCTCATAAAGCTGGGTCGGGAAGCTGTGGAGGAGGTAATCCAGAACATATTCTTTGCAGTCCGCGATTATGTCGAGTCCGGCAGCCGGAGGCTCGGATTTGCGTCGGTTCGTCATGATTTCACTCCAGATAATTACGGGTTCTTCGACCTCAACACGTCGAAGGAACCACC
>NZ_RQSI01000081.1:0-10812 GCF_003856955.1 Novosphingobium sp. LASN5T | reverse complement strand
GCATCGAGTAGCATGTGAAGATCGATGCCAATTCGCTCCGGGGTTAACCCCGGAGCGAATTGGCGCTGACCTCAAACTGGGGAATTTTCATTCGGCACATTTGGGGAGAATACATCCGGCACCGACACCCGGTGGCCAAAGCGGGGCGCTTGCATGGACGATGCCGAGCATGACGTCCTCGCTTACATGACCTTCCCCGAGTAGCATCGGGTCAAACTCCACAGCACCAATCCGCTGGAACGCCTGAACAAGGAGGTGGGGAGCCGCGCCGATGTCGTCGGCATCTTCCCCAACGAGGGCTGCATCATCCGCCCCGTCGGCGCTGTTCTGCTCGAGCAGAACGACGAATACCAGCTCTAGCACCGCTACATGCAGATCGAGGGCATGGCTGCCCATGCCACACGAATGATCGAGGGGGTTCAGCCGCTACAGATTACACCCAAGGCCGCCTGAAAATGCAGTCTGCTGGCCACACCCGATTTTACACCACATTGACGGACACGACCACTGGTGATCTCCGCGGGGTCTTGGCACCATACACAACAATGCGTATCCGTTCGGTCGCACCTCCCCGCCGAGGCTAGCTAGGAGTTCACGGTGACACCGCCATCTTTGAGAAAAAAGATTCGGAAAAAAATTCGTACGCTCATCAATCCGCTCCAGAACGACCACGTAAAGAGTGAAATTTCTATATTATCGAATTTGCTGGACACAGAGGAAAACCGTGCTCTTGGTTTATTTGATAAGGACTGGTACTATAATTCTTACCCAGACGTAAAAAATGAAGATATGAATGCTGCGGAGCATTATTTGCGCTTCGGTTATAATGAAAGCCGAAACCCGGGCCCAAATTTCGATACCAATTTTTACAGACAATTTTATCCGGATGTCGCCGCGGCGAGCATTAACCCGCTGGTACATTATCTGAAATCCGGTCGTGCTGAGGGGCGCTCGCCCAATGCCCGCATGTTGAAACCACGTGATATTGGCGAGGCGCGGCATGTCATCGTCAAGGATATTGCGGTCAGCCCATCGACAGAAGTCGCCATCTTGGTGACACATGCGCCGGCGGGCAGGCTGAAGCCGCATGTCCGCCCCTTCATGGACGTGTTCAACCGCAACGGCATCGCGGTACTGCTGGTGGTGGTGGTCGATCGGCCGCTAGAACTGCTGCCTGAGGAAATCGAGGCGGCGTCCGGGATTGTGGTGCGAGAAAACGTCGGCTATGATTTTGGGGCTTGGGCCCACATACTGCGGATTGAACCGGCGTTGTACGGCGCGGCGATGCTAATCCTGACCAACGACAGCATTGTCCCGACGGCGCACGAGGATGCGTTTCGCACGATGTTTGCGCGCATCCGCGAAGGCAGCACCGATGTGGTGGGTTTGACCGCAAGTCATGAATACGGTTGGCACATTTCCAGCTATTTCTTAGCGATAAAACCCAAGGCGCTGGGTTCGTGGACATTTCAGCATTTCATGCGCGACATCCGCTACCTTGAGGACAAGGACGCGATCATCCGAACCTACGAAGTACCGTTTGCGGCCCGGATGCAGGCAGGGGGGCTGCGAGTGGAGGCGATCTTTACTGGGCGCTATTCGTCCAATCCCACGCTGTTCAGCTGGAAGGAACTCGTCCAACAGGGTTTTCCGTTCGTGAAACTGCTGCTGCTGCGCAAGCAGTTCCTGACCAGTGTAAACTGGCCAGAGCCGATCAAGCATGCGCTGACCACGTTGCACGAAGAATGGCGTACTGTGCTGAAAGAAGTCGGCTTCGATGTCGATCTGGTGCAGGCGGCGATCAACGCGTCTGACTATGCCGATGTGCCGCGAGGCGACGGCACTGATCTGCTGGTCGACGGGCAGCGTCACGAAGAGATCACCCAAGATCATGTGCCGCGCGTCGCGTTCTTCGGGCCTTGGAATTATGATAACGGACTGGGCTCCGCCAGTCGCGAATTGTTGTGCGCGTTGCGGCATGCGCGCGCGCGACTCAGCATCTATCCGGTCACCGCGCCATTCCATGTCCATCGCCAGGTCGCGCCGCCTGTCGCTACGATTGATTTTGCTGGCCGGCCTGACTTAGCCATTGTACATCTCAATCCAGATTCTTGGCACCTGCTGACCCCTGCGCAGCGGCATATCATCGAGTCGGCCAAGCAAAAGATCGGTTATTGGGTGTGGGAGACCGATACGCTGCCTGACGCTTGGCGTCACGATCTGCATTCAGTCGATCGGATTTGGGCCCCTAGCACCTATTGCGCAGAAGTTTTCCGCGCGAGCGTTGACGTACCGGTGGATGTCGTGCCGCACCCGGTGCGCGTTCCCACTGTAGCAGGCGGGTTTGACCGCACTGCACTGCTGTCCCGGCTAGGGGTGGATCCGGCGCGGAGGGTGATCCTGTATATTTTCGATGGCGCCAGTTATCTGATCCGCAAGAACCCTGAGGCGCTGATCCGCGCGTTTGCGGCTTCAGGGCTGGAGCAGAATGGCTGGACGCTGCTGTTGAAAGCGAAGCACCTCAACGATCGGCCCGAAGCAGGCAAGGCGCTGATCGATCTGGCCGGCGCGACGCCGGGCGCAGTGCTGGTCGACATATCGCTCAGTGCCGACGAAGTAGGGCAGCTATTTGCGGCGGTAGATATCTACGCTTCGCCGCATTGTTCCGAAGGTTTCGGCTTGACCGTGGCCGAGGCGATGGCCTCCGGTAAACCTGTGGTCGCGACCGATTTCGGCGGTACGACGGATTTCCTACGGCCGGGTACAGGCTATCCCGTGGCCTGGGTGCCGTTCACGCTTGAGGAAGACCACGGCCATTACCTCGAAGGCCATTCGTGGGCAAAAATCGACGAGGATGCGCTTGCCACTACCTTGGTGACTGCCGCACGCGCGCTCGATGCGGGCGATATGACGATAGGTCAGGCTGCGCGGACAGAAATCGAAACCAAGCTGTCGTATGCCACCACCGCCAGGGCAATCGAAGCGAGCTTTGCCGCAGCAATTGCAAGTAGTGCGGTTAAGGCGGGCGTAGCGCGCCCACTGGCTAAGCATGTGGCGGCCACGGTGCCGTTGATACCCGACGTCCGCATCAATCCGCTGGCCGGCACAGCTTTTCGTCAGGTATTCTTGCCCGACGGCGTGCACGCGGTGCTGGTCGATGACGATTTTACCTGGAATGGAGCCTCCTTTCCGGACGGTGATGCCAACGACTGGCTGATTATCGCGCCGCGCAATGCGCGGATCCGGCCCGACGTGGGGCATGTTGTGTTGCAGGCGGCCAAGGCGCGGCCCGACGTAGCCGTGTTTTATGCCGATGACGCGGCGGTGAACACCGAGCCGCTGGAACGGGTCCGCGCGAAGCCCGACTTCAACTCCACACTACTGGTTTCGCAGGACTATATTGGTGCGCCGGTGATTATGCGGCGAAAGACCTGGCTGGACCTTGGCGGTTTGTCGAGCGACCGCGGCAGCGCGGCGCTATATGACTTGGTGTTGCGGGCCAACCAAAGTGGTCGGATGATTGCACGCATTCCGCAGGTCTTGCTGGTCCATCCCGACGAACGGCCGGTGGCCGATGTTGCGCGCCGGATCGAAGCGTTGCGCGATCTTGGAAGCATGCACGATGTTGACCTGATAGAGGGAGTCTTGCCGTCAACGCTGGTGCAGCGCCGCCGATTTGACAGCGGCTTGCCGCCAGTCACGCTGTTGATTCCGACCAACCGGACGCGCCGACCGGGGCACAATGAAACCTACATTGAGAGATTGTTACGGTGCATTGCGCAGACGCGCTGGGCACAGGAAAAGATCACAGTCATCGTCGGGGACAATTTTGAAGATGAGCCCGAATGGGCACGCAAGGATTGGCCATTCCGCCTGATCCGGATCGAAACTCCCGAACACCGCGGCGCCGGTTTTAATTATGCGGTTAAGGCTAATCAACTGTGGCGCTTAGCGCGCGATGAGCAAATTGTGTTCCTGAACGATGACGCAATCCCGCTCGATGACGACTGGTTGCGGGCTCTGATCGGATTTTCGATTGACCCGAACGTGGGCTGCGTTGGCGCCGGGTTGTTCTATGAAAATGGCACGATTCAGCACGCCGGGATGGTACCCGCCTTCCGCACGATCGTGCATGCGTGGCTCAATTGGCCAGCCGAGACGAAAACCTACATGGACTGGGCGCACGTTCAGCGGGAATGGTCGATGGTGACCGGCGCGATCCTTTCCACGCGTCGTTCGATCCTGGAACGTATTTGTGGCTTCGATGAGCGATTGACCTTGGAATTTAACGACGTGGACTTATGCTTGCGAATCAGGAACTTGGGTTATCGTATCGTGTGCAACCCCGACGCGCGGTTCACTCATGCCGAAAAGGCTTCACGCGGGGATACCGCGCCCCCAGGTGCCGAAGTCGCGCTGTTCCTCTCGCGCTGGACTGCGTGGCTGGAACAGGATCCCGCATCACATCCCGCGTTTGACCGGCAACGATTCGACCTCGTACCGACGCATCCCGACGATGCCTGGTATGTGGCGCGATAATCACATCGGGGCGGGCGCGAGCGGGGGAACTCGCGCAGACAGGTCCGGTTTTCGAGAAATACCGGACATGATGATTTCGTACGCACCTTTAAGGAACCAATTCGATGATCGACAAAGCCGTTATCCTGGCTGGCGGGCTAGGTACCCGAATTTCCGAGGAAACCGGCCTGCGCCCCAAGCCGATGATCGAAATCGGCGGTAAGCCGATCATCTGGCACATCATGAAAATCTATGCTGCCCACAACATCAACGACTTCATCGTTTGTGCGGGGTATAGAGGATATGTGATCAAGGAATATTTCTCGAACTACGCGCTACACAATTCGGACATTACCTTCGATTGTCGCAACAGCAGGGTCGAAGTGCATCGCGCCGCAGCCGAGCCTTGGCGCATCACGGTGGTCGATACCGGCGAAGAAACGATGACCGGCGGGCGCCTTGCCCGCATTCGCGACTATTTGGGTGACGACGATTTCTGCATGACCTATGGCGACGGGGTGGCGGACATCGACATCGCCGCGCTGATCGGGTTTCACCGCAACCATGGTGGCCAGGCGACCGTTACCCGCGTTCTGCCTCCCGGGCGGTTCGGTGCGCTGGAGCTTGAAGGCGATCGTGTGACCGGATTTCGCGAAAAGCCCCGGGACGGCGGGGCGTGGATCAACGGCGGCTTTTTCGTGCTGTCGCCCAAAGTGCTCGACCGGATTTCGGGTGATGCCACGGTGTGGGAGCAGGAACCGCTGGAGGGTCTAGCGAGCGATGGGCAATTACATGCCTATGCGCATTACGGGTTCTGGCAACCGATGGATACATTGCGCGACAAACGCCAGCTTGAGGACATGTGGAACGGAGGTCGCGCGCCGTGGAAAGCATGGTGAACCCGTCGCCCAAATTCTGGCGCGGCCGGCGAGTCTTGCTGACAGGGCACACCGGGTTCAAGGGCGCTTGGTTGATGCACTGGCTGCGTCTGCTGGGCGCTGAAGTGACGGGGCTGGCGCTTGCGCCCGCGACCAAACCGAATCTTGCGGTGATGAGCGGCTTGGTCGATCCGGCGATTTCGAGTCTTGGCGATATTCGTGATGGAGCCGCGGTTGAGGCAGAGATCGAACGGTATCGCCCCGAAATCGTGTTGCACCTAGCGGCTCAGGCGCTGGTACGGCGTTCGTATCGCGATCCGCTGGAAAGTTTCGCCACCAATGTTATGGGGACCCTCAATGTACTGGCGGCGGCTTCGCGGTGCGTTACGACCCGCGCCGTGCTGGTGGTGACGACGGATAAGTGCTACGAGAATCGTGAATGGCTGTGGGCATATCGGGAGAACGAGCCGCTGGGCGGGCGCGATCCTTATAGTGCCAGCAAGGCTTGCGCCGAAATTGCGACCGCCGCTTGGCGCAGCTCCTTGCCCGACATGACACAGTATGGCCGCGCCGCCCCGCTAGCGATCGCCAGCGCGCGTGCGGGCAATGTGTTCGGTGGTGGCGACTGGGCCGAGGATCGATTGGTTCCCGATTTTTTCCGCACCGTCGCGCAAGGTGGAACGCTGGCCATCCGCAATCCAGCAGCGCAGCGGCCGTGGCAGCACGTGCTCGAACCGCTGGTCGGGTATCTTCTACTGGCCGAACGCCTGTTTGATGGCGAGGCGCAAGAAGCTTGGAATTTTGGACCTGATCCGGTCGATGTGATCCCGGTAGGCGACCTCGTCGCGCGGCTGACAGCGCTGGTTCCTGGCAGCACGTGGGAATGTACCGGGGATGGTAGTCAGCCGCACGAGGCCGGACTCCTGGCTCTCGATTCCGCCAAAGCCCGTACGCAGTTGGGCTGGCGGCCGCGCCTACCTATCGACGCGGCGCTGGAATGGACTGTGCAATGGTACCAGCGTGCCGCTGTGGGAGCGGATCCAGAAGCGCTGGTGCACGATCAGATCGTGCAGTACACCGCCCTGGGCGTGGATCGATGACCGGCGAAGCCCGGCCAAAGGTGCTCGTCACCGGGGCGACCGGGTACGTCGGGAGGGCCGCAGTACGGCACCTGCGCGCGCTTGGGTGCACGGTGCATGCGCTGGGCCGCCATGATCCGGGCGATGGCATCGCTTGGCACCGGACGGATTTGCTGGCGGACGGGGACCTTGTGGGCGCGGTCGCCGATATCGATGCGCAGGTGTGCCTGCACCTGGCTTGGTCGGTTCCACCCGGGCGGTTCTGGACTCATCCGGACAATCTCGATTGGGTCGGTGCCAGTCTTCGACTGTTTCGCGCGTTTGTCGCCGCCGGCGGACGACGGGTCGTCGGGGTGGGGTCTTGCGCGGAATACGCTTGGGATGTGCCGCTGCTGCGCGAGGAAATGCCGCTGCGGCCTGACACGCTGTATGGCCGCGCCAAGGCGGCGCTCGCCGACCTGTTGTTTGCATTTGCGCAGCAGGAAGGAGTCGAGGCTGCCTGGGCGCGGCTGTTTTTCCTGTACGGACCTGGCGAGCCGGAAGGCAAGCTGGTCTCCGACGCAGCCAGCATCCTATTGCGCGGAGGCCGCGTGGCCACGACACCGGGCGAACAATCCCGTGATTTTCTGCATGTCGACGATGTCGGGCGAGCGCTAGCGCTGTTGAGTTGTACTTCAATGACTGGGCCGGTCAATATCGCTAGCGGCCAAGCGGTGCGTGTACGTGAAGTGCTCGAACGAATCGAACGGCTGACCGATACCGAGGGTCGGGTCGATTATGGACAGCGCTCGCTGGCCGCTGGGGAGCCGATGAAGCTTGTCGGGGATGTATCGCGGCTGCGCGACGAAGTGGGGTTTCGTCCGCATTTTTCGCTTGAAGCGGGATTGCGCGATACGGTCGACCATTGGCGGCAGCGTTTGCAAGACCGCGTATCCTGAACTGACAGACTTTGCTGGAAGAGGAACCAGGGTTGTTTGCAGAACCACGATGGGCACCGATTGCGGGTGTCGCGGTGATTGAAGGCCGGCCGTTCCGCGATGATCGAGGGGCATTCGCAAGGCTGTTTTGCGACGACGCGTTGCACCCGGTCAACGCCGGGCGCCCAATCGTGCAGATCAACCATTCACTGACCCGAAAGGTGGGCGCGTTGCGCGGCCTGCATTACCAGAAGCCGCCTCACGCCGAAGGCAAATGGGTGCGCTGCTTAGCCGGACGGGTATGGGATGTCGCGGTCGATCTCCGCGCCGGATCGCCGACATTTCTGCAGTATTTCGGCGTTGAACTGAGCAGCAAGGCGATGAATGCGGTGTTCATTCCAGAAGGGTGCGCGCACGGCTTCCAGACGCTCGAAGCAGACTGCGAACTGCTGTACCTGCACACCGCGCGCTATGAATCCGGGGCGGAAGCGGGCGTGCGCTGGGATGATCCGCGATTGGCGATCGATTGGCCGCTGCCCGTTTCTGAAATATCCACCCGAGACCGCGGTCATCCGCTCTTGCAATCTAGTTTTAAAGGGATCGTTTCATGATTTGCCGCCATTGCGCCGCGCCGCTGGATTTCGTGCTGATCGACCTTGGCAGCCAGCCCGCCTCAAACGCCTATCTGACCGAGGCACAACTGGAGCAAAGCGAGGTGCATGCGCCGCTGAAGGTGTTTGTGTGCACTTGCTGCTGGCTGGTGCAGTTGCCTGAGCATCACAGCAGTGACGAACTGTTTACGCCCGACTACGCCTATTTCTCGTCGGTATCGAAAAGCTGGGTGGCGCATGCTAAGCTCTATGCCACGGCAATGATCGAGCGCTTTGCCCTCAGCGCGTCGGACTGGGTGGTCGAAGTTGCATCGAACGATGGCTATCTGTTGCAGTTTTTTTCCGACGCCGGAATCGCCTGCACCGGGATCGAGCCGACCGCATCGACAGCAAGCGTAGCGCGAGCACGAGGGATCGAAAGCTTGGAGCGCTTTTTCAGCGGAGATCTCGCTGATGAACTAGTGGCGCAGCGGGGCCATCCGCGTCTGATCGCTGCTAACAACGTGCTAGCACATGTCCCTGATATCAACGATTTCGTCACGGGGTTCGCGCGTCTTCTGGCCCCGGAGGGCGTAGCGACGTTCGAATTTCCCGAACTGCGCAACCTGATTGCAAAATGCCAGTTCGATACGATCTATCACGAACACTATTCGTATCTTTCACTGATAGCAGTTAAAAGGATTCTGGCATCTGTGGGCCTGCGGGTGTTCGATGTCGAACACCTTGCCACGCACGGTGGATCGCTGCGGGTGTTCGCCTGCCACGACGCGGCCAATCATGCGACGACCGATGCAGTGGCGCAGGCAATCGAACGGGAAATCGCGGAAGGACTCGCTGATGAAAGGGGCTATCGTGCGCTGGCGGCGCAAGCGTTTGCGATCAAGCTCGATCTGATTGAGTTCCTGGTGAAGCAAAAGCGCGCGGGCGCCAGAGTTGCGGCCTATGGTGCTGCAGCAAAAGGCAATACCTTGCTGAATTATGCAGGAGTGCATACCGATCTGATCGATTTCGTGTGTGACGCGGCACCGTCGAAGCAGGGCCGGTACATGCCAGGTAGCCATATACCGATCCTGCCGCCGGCAGCGCTGTCGGAACACCGGCCCGACTTCGTGCTGATCTTGCCGTGGAACCTGAAGGACGAGATCGTGCCCGACTACGATTACATCCGGGAGTGGGGAGGTCGTTTTGTGATTTGCGTACCGACGCTCGAAGTATTCTGAATCCGTTACGCGTCGTACCGTAAGGGCCCCTTTCGCCGCTCGGCAATGCCGTGAAGGAGATAGTGTCGAAGCGGGGCGATTCCTGCGTCGGCGACGTCGGGGTGGTCTTCACGATAGCGGGCCGCATCGAACAGACCGTCGTTGCGAAGGCGTCGGTCCTGCTTTCGGCGCGCAACTGCGGCGGGCAGCAGCGCCCACCATCGCGGAAACTCGGTGATCGCGGCACCGATGCGACGCAGCCAGTCGGCTTTGGCGTCGGCTTCTCTAAGTTGATGGGACAACCCGGCAATCGAACGCACCTGTCGGTCGATCTTGGCGGTACGGGCAGCGGCTTTAGATCGGGCTATTGCCGCTTCGGTGCGCATTCGGTCGAGTTCGACGTTTAAGCTCCGGCTTGTTGCCGCGTGATTTGCAATGAGGAGTGCGATTTCGCTGGCTTGTGACTCGCAGCGGTCGGCGAGCGCGGCGTGTGCTGCAGTAATCTCGATGCGTTGCGCTCGTTCATCGTCGGCGCGCATTCGCTCCGCCGCTAGTTCTTGGCGCAATCTTGCGTTTTCGGCGTGGATCTGGTCGCGGTCTGCGGTCATCTGATTGAGCGAAAGGGCGATCGCGGCACGTTCGTTTTCCAGTGCTTCTCCATGCGCCACGGCCACGGCGCTCGCCGCCATCTCGCGCTGTAGCTTACCACGCAGGTCGGTGATGGCCGTAACTGCGGGCAAGAAGTTTTCAGCGGACGTTCTAAAAGCGTGAGCAATGGCATCGATTGTCGCGTACTCTGCCGGACTTTCGCCTTCCCGCGCCCACCGCCGCAAAATGACGTACACATCGCGCACCCAGCGCGGCATCAACGCGCAGATATCCGATTCGGCATGATGCTGTAGGTCGGTGGAGAGGAATGCGTCGACGTCGTCGGCCACCGAATCCGACAAGCTCGGCCAAGAGAGTCCCGTCCAGCGACCGATGCGATCGACTGCGGACCGCCAGTCGAGCAGCAGGTCCTCGTAATTGACAAATGCGCGCGACCGACCGCGGGTTGCGGATTCAGCGTCGAGTACGTGGCGTAGCCACAGCAACATCCCCGATATCTCGTCGAAAGCATCGCGTTTGGCGAGCGATTTCGCGACCGCGAGCGGGTGGCGTACCGGCAAGACGACTTTTGCTTCGATAGCTTCAGCGGCAAAGATGTCCAGCCAAGCCGGCATCACGCAACACATGCGTGGATCCTTCAAAACTAGCCTAGAGGCATTACCGAATTCCTGGCGAAGTAATGACCGGCCTTGCTCGACGAATTCTGCGATAGAGGGGGGCGCCGAGCGAATATCGTGCGGCATCCAATCGTGCCAGTAACTGCCCCACGCAGCCAATAGATTGTCGTTGAAACGCATCACGGCAGCGGATTCCCAATGCCCTGTGGGATTGTCTGCAGCCGTGTGCAGTAAGGTTGCAGGCAAGGCGTAGCCAAGTAATTACCCACCCCCTTGCCAAGGTGGACGGTCTGTGATTCACACTACCCATGAATCGCGAGGAACTCGAACGGCTTACGAAGCCAGAGTTGATTGATCTTTTGCTTGGCCTGCAGCGGCCGGGGA
>NZ_RQSI01000080.1:0-10817 GCF_003856955.1 Novosphingobium sp. LASN5T | reverse complement strand
TCCCGAAGATCCTGTGAAAGCGTTCGTGCCATCCATGCTGGCCTCCTGACACCAGCAGGAAGTCTGAATCACAACGGCGCCGCGAAGGGAATCCCTGACGAGTCAGTTCGTGTGGAAACCGCTCTAACGGGCCGCGCAATCGCCGAACCATCATGGTGCCAGGGCATGGTCCACGACCCTGCCCCTACCTCGATGGCCGCAACGATCTCGTTGGTGACGCGCGTATAGATATCAGTGCGATCGGTGTTGCGCATGATCAGAACTCCCGTCCCGATGCCGCGAAACACAAACGCGATCGACTGCCCGTGTGGCTGCCCCGAAGGGACTCGGCGATCCAGGAGAAGCATCGCTCGACCGCCAAAGCGGTCCTCGAAACGAGGACACTTGCAATGTTACCTACCTCGTGGGCAAGGGTCGCATAGAAGGCGTTGCCGCTGGTGAACCTGTCGAAACGCGGCATGGTGATGCTGTCGGACGCGGGAGAATAGAAAGCGCCGCCGTCCTTTTCGATGATCGCCACGCCATAGGCCCGAAACAGGGCATCAAGCTGTTGATCGCGCTGATCCCGGTTCTGGATTACCGGCTGCGGCGTGGGATATTGGCCATCGGGCAATCCCTCGATCTGCTCGACATTGAAAACGGTGTACCGCTTGAGGAATGAAATGCGCCGCTCGCTGTCGTCCTCGACGGCCTGCCCGTTCTCGTCCTTCCGGCTGATCGAACCAGCATAGACGATCCGGGTGCCTCGCTCTCCCTTCCTGACATTTGCGCCAAGTTCCAGCGCCTGCTTGAAAGTCATCCAATAGGGGTTGGCATATCCGCGCGCCATGCTCTGCGCCCACAACAGCAGGATGTTGATGCCCTGATAGTTCTTCCCGCAAGAGCGCAGCGGAAAGCTGGCGGCCGCGCTCGCCCAGCTCGGCGACCATGGGCGCATCCCCTGTTCCAGCATCTCGATGATCTGATCCGTGACGTCCTGATAGATATCCGCACGCTCGACATTGCTGCGGGTCGCTTTGCTGTTCCGTGCCATGTGGTTTCCCTTCCTGATCTGGAGCCGAAGGCGATGGCGCCATCGACTTCTGCCCACTGGCGAAGTCGGGGGGGTTGAACCGGCAATGTCAGGGCTGGTTGGCAGGGAGGGGGATCGCCCAGCTTGCACAAGCGAAGCGCGGAAAGATGGGGATACGCTGCCAACCACCAAGCGAGCGCAGCGAGACGGTCCAGCCCTTGCCGGGAAGGGGGGAGGCCGCCCCCCTTGGCGTGAAGAGAAGAATGGCCGCCCGCGGCCGCATCATGTGCGAGGATCGTCACCCGAATGGGACGAAACCGTGCAGCGGGTTCGGTCGAGCGCAGCGAGATAGAGCCGTGCCGCCAGGCCGCACCCAAAAACCGCTTCTGCTATACTATCGCGCGCTGCCGATCGGCATCATCGTCCTCGGCTTTTATCCGGGGCAGGGGGCTTGGACCTATCTTGCGTGGGCAGGGTCAGACCGTCTTCAAAGGGCCTGCCGGCACGAATATTCGCGGCAATGGATGTGCGCGCCGCGTCGATCGTGCCCTCCATCAAACGGGGGCCATCGCCACGCTGACGCGAGACCGCCTGCACCTGGTCCACAATCGCTTGCGCGCCGGCAAGATGGGGATCGGATCGATTTTGCTCGGCCGCATTTTTAAGGAACAGGTCGGCAAGCCGGTCATGGGCTGGCGATTGGCCCGGTGGCAGCACGGGCCGCTCCAAAGAACGAACCGCACGTTGCACCTGGGCGGGCTGCTGGGCATTGATCCGCGTCGCCAAGGCCGCTCCGATCTCGCGCACACGCTGCAAGGGGGTCTGCTTGTCGGAAATCACCGCATCGACATCCCTCTGCCCGAGATAGATGAGCAAATGGGACTGATAAACCGGCCCTTTGGCATGGCGCATATAGGCCAATTCCATACGCGCAGCGGCGATCTGGCTTGCTGGCGCACTATCCTTCACCAATTTTTGCAAGCGATCGGCCGCCTCGGTCCTTGCCGCGGGCAAATAGCGCTCCAGCTCGCTTCGCGCCTTGTCCAATGACAGGCGATAGCGTTGCCCGGTCGGCGGATCGCGCGGGGGCAGGAACGCCATGCCTCCCGGCCCTGTGCGAGGCGTGACGGGTTCATCCCGTTCATGCGCGGCGGCGGCCAGGACTGCGCTCAAGGGACGATGATCGCCGGTGGTGAAACCATGGCGCGACGCATCCATCCACATTTGCCTGTCGATGCTGGCGATCCGGAGGGAGTGGCCAGCATCGCGCGCAACCTGCGCCGCATGATGTCGCATCGTGCGTCCATTGCCCTCGCGGAAGGGATGGACGGCGTTCAGTTCGTTGAGATGATGCCCCAGACGATCGTAAAATTCTTCACGGGGCAGCCCCTTGAGATGGCTTTGGCTCGCCAAATCCTTGAACACCGCAGCCAGAGCATTGGCCACATAGGGGGCGTGGGCGAACAGGCTTCCCCCTTTGCCGATATTGACGGTTCGGTCTTCACCCGCCCAGTCATAGAGATCTTGGAAGAGATGCTTGTGCAACGCCCTGTAGCCATCGGCATCAAGCGGAAAGGCCATGCGCGCGGCTTCTCGGCCGCGCGCATGGGTCAGCATGCGTTCCGCTTGATTTAGCGATCCGTCGTCTGTCAGCCCCAGCCTGTTCCTGAGCGTGGCCGTGCCAGGATACAGATAAGGGTCTTGGTCGGTGCCCACTGACGTTAAGCGGGCGGTTCGGCAGGGCCATTCTGCACAAGGCCCTGGACGATCTTGGACACGAGAGCGGGCGGAACCGCCTCCTCCAGCAGCATATCGAAAAGCTCTGCCTCGTTCGGAGCAAGAGCCATGTCCTCGATGGCGAGATTGGCGCGGGAGTCCGCGTCATCCTGCCGCCATTGCTCGACCTCATCGGGAGTGCCTCGGACATAATCCATGGCGCGGACCTGCGCCCGAACGGCTTCAATATCGAACTGCATCATGGTGTATTTCATCGCCACCAACATAGTCCAGAATGGAGCGAAAAGACAATGAATCGCTGCGCTCCCGGCGTTGCGATCCGCCGCCTCGCACAGCGAGGCGGCGTCCGATCAATATTCTTCGGCCAGCATGATGGTCAGCACCCGTGTCGTTTGATCGCTATCCCAAGGGGCCTCGCTCCCGAACTCCAACTGCTTGTCATAACAGTCGATTTTCCAGAACGCCGTCTCGCTGATGGATTTCTCGTCCGCTGGCCGAGCTTGCACCCAATCTCCCGAACGGAGCCGATAGATTGCTCCGAAATCATGCTCCCCATGCGGATCATTGCCTTCGTGAAAATGGTCGAAAGCCAACATTACCTGCATGGCGGCATGACGATCATGATCCTCCAGCGCAGCAAAGCCGATAGTCATGTTGGCCCGGCACGCTACGCCGGGGTTCTGGCGCGCCATATCGTTGAGCAGCCGAACGCGATCGGTCTTCTCCGCATCGGTCAATTCCATGGACATGATGTGATCCTCCTAGTCAGCAGGCCGAAAGGCCACGGCCTCACGGCCCTGCCGTTCCGGCGAGGAACGGGTTGGGGAGGGGGAGCAAAAATCGACCGCCGGCGCGGGCGAGCCGGTTAGCCTGGTCGGCACCCGCAGGGGGACGGGCACCGGGATTAGCGGATTACACGGGCGGCCTATTTTTGTTCGGGAACGAAAGGGCAGCGCCCTTGGCGTTCCCCGCTATTTCCTAACCGAGCCGTTACACGATAAAGCGCGGAGGCAATCGCCTACCGCCTATAAAGTGGTTGAGGCCAAAGATCGGTCGGGCAATTTCGTTACTCAGGGGCCTAACAGTTTCTGTCAGGGATCAATGCGCAGGGTAGTGAGTCACCCAAAGCGTTTCGCCACGACGATCGCGGATGGAGGCTGAGAGCCGATTGCATCGCCTCCGGGATCGAGACGTTGGAGGAATGCGGTCGGTCTTTCACGACGAGCTTGGCGACAAGATGGGTATGTGGGCCGATGGGGGACTTGCCGTCAGCGGTCGGGATTGGGTGATAGACCTCGACACGACCAGCAGGCGAAAGCAAGACGCGGCGCGGCTGCGCGCGCAACACCTCCGTCATCACACCATCCGCATCGAGAAGCTCAAGCTCGCGCAGGATGGAGGCAAGTTTGCCGATGCTCCAGCCATTGGCAGGGTCGGCCGCCAAATCCGCCAGCAGATCGAAGCTTACTTCGTTCATGGAATGGCACGCCATGGCAGCACGAAGGCCAGATCCTCATGGGAGCCATAATGGCCAATGACCGTGTAATGGCGTGCAAGCCCTTCCGGCGATAGTATTTCCTGCGGCGGGCCGTCCCCGACCACCGGAAACTAGCTGCAACAGCCTGCTCCCTTGCCTTCGATCTGGATCGGTGGACAAGGAACGGTTCCATACGAACAGAATACGCAACAATCGCCGGGTTTGGGCCGGAGCACGGCGTTGCAGCCCGAACAATCATAGAAAAACTGGCAGGCGTTCGTTGGCATCTGCTCGGTCTTCACCGTGCCGCACTCTGGACAAGTGATCGTCGACCTTAGTTCCGGGGTGATGTCAGACATAGGCATAGCCCAGCCAGAGCAGCGCGGCACCGATCAGCAGGCCGGTAAGCGTGATGAGGCGCGTGGCGAGAGAGGTGCATGGGCCGCCCGGTGCGCAGCGGGCAGCGACGGCTTGCTGACGTACGAGAAGTACGGCGCCTGCAACCAGGCATAAGGCGCCTATCCCGAGCAGCGGCGCCCGATAGGGGAGCGCGGTCATAGCGATTCCGGCGAGCCATGCCGATCCGATGCCAACGGAAGCCAGCAGCATCGGCAGGGCGCAGCACGCTGCGACGCCGAAACCGGCTGCGATCCCGCCGAGAGTGAGAGACGCGGTTCCCAATCCCTTCGGCGAAGGGGGGCTGGGAGAAGGTTCAGACATGGCGACTCCTTGAGAGCTGTTCGATCTTGTCCTAGCGTCTGTAGCGACTACAGACTCAAGCAGTATTTTGATGATGACGGTATCGCGCACCACCATCCCGATTGGCGAACTTTCGCAGCGCACGGGCTGCAACATCGAGACGATCCGCTATTATGAGCGCATCGGCCTGCTTCCGGTGCCGCTGCGTCGTGGTCGATATCGCGCCTATGGACCGTCGGATGTGCGGCGCCTGTCGTTCGTGCGACGTGCGCGCGAACTGGGTTTCCCAATCGACTCGGTGCGGGCGCTGCTGGCGCTTGCCGACGGTGGCGCTGCCTCGTGTGCGCAGGTGCGTGATCTGGCGAGCGAGCATCTACGGGATGTCCGCGTGAAAATTGCCGACCTCCGCCGCATGGAGCAAGTGCTCGGCGACACCGTTGAAGCCTGCGAGGCGGACGACACTGTGAGCTGTCCCTTGCTGGAGACGCTTTGCGCATCGGAAGCGCCGTGAATCCTGAGGTTGTCCGATCCGGTCAGGCAATCGATTGTGATGCCAGGTCGTTTCCGGCGTCGCACTTGGCAGCCGCGGACCTGCGCTCGGAATAGCGATCGACAAGCTGTTCCGCGTGGCCGCGCGTCAGCACGGTGACCCGCGAAGTTGGCAGGATGCGCGCTGCACGAGTGAGTGGGCATGCTGCGCTCACAGCGATCTACTGGTTTGTGAGATCAGCTCGGGATGCCAGACGGGCGAGTATCGGACATTCGGGCCGCTCATTGCCGTGGCAAGCTTTAGCCAGGTCCAGCAATGCATCGCGCATTGCGTTAAGCGCATCCGCCTTCCGGCCGAGGTCTGCGGCCCGCGATTCGGCCAGCGCCTTAACCTCCGCGCTTGCGCGACCACGATCGGACCAGAGACCAAGTAGCACCCGGATTTCTTCGATCGGAAAACCAAGGTCGCGGGCATTGGCGATGAAACGCAGTACATGCACGTCCGGGTCCGAATAGTCCCGATAGCCGCCATCGCGCCGCGGTGGCGGTGGGATAAGTCCGATCTTCTCATAGTGCCGGATCATCCGCTGCGAGACGCCACTCACTGCAGATGCGCCACCGATGTTCACAGTGCCACCCGGTTAAGGCGCAGCGCATTGGTGACGACGCTGACGGACGAGAGGGCCATCGCTGCTGCGGCGATAATGGGCGACAGAAGAATGCCAAACACCGGGTAGAGCAAACCTGCGGCGATCGGGACGCCTGCGGCATTGTAGATGAAGGCAAAGAAGAGGTTCTGGCGGATATTGGCCATCGTCGCCTCGCTCAGCCGTCGTGCGCGCAATATCCCATTGAGATCGCCTTTGAGCAGCGTCACGCCTGCGCTTTCGATGGCGACGTCCGTTCCCGAACCCATTGCGATGCCGACGTCGGCCGCCGCGAGCGCTGGCGCATCGTTCACTCCATCGCCCGCCATTGCAACCACGCGGCCTTCGCGCTGCAAGCGCAGAACGACTGCGCTTTTTTGATCCGGGAGAACTTCGGCTTCAACCGCGTCGATACCCAGTTTACGAGCCACTGCTTGAGCTGTCGTTCGATTGTCGCCGGTCAGCATGACGACGCTGATGCCTTCCTTTCGCAGCGCCGCCAGCGCTTCAGCAGTTGTTGCCTTGATAGGATCTGCAATTGCGAGAATTCCTGCGACGCGGCCATCGACCGCCGCGAAGATTGCAGTGGCGCCGTCCGCCCGCATGTCATCTGCCTGCGTGGCTGCTGTCGATACATCGATGCCATTCTCGTTTAGATAAGCTCCAGCACCCAAGAATATGCGCTTGCCACCGACGGTGCCGACAGCGCCTTTGCCCGTGGGCGAGTCGAAATCCGAAACTTCAGGAATGTCGAGCTGGCGGAGCTTGGCCGCCGCGACGATCGCAAGCGCCAAGGGATGTTCGGATGCCCGTTCGACGGCAGCGGCCAACCGAAGAATATCATCCTCCGAAAAGCCGTCCACCGCCACGATGGCGGTCACAGAAGGGCGACCCTCGGTCAGGGTGCCGGTCTTGTCGACGACGATCGTATCGACCTTCTCCATTCGCTCGAGCGCCTCGGCATTCTTGATCAGGACGCCAAGCCCAGCGCCGCGCCCGATACCGACCATGATCGACATTGGGGTCGCGAGCCCCAACGCGCAGGGGCAAGCAATAATCAATACCGCAACCGCCGCAACGAGGCCGTGTGCCAATCGCGGCTCTGGACCCCAGATTGCCCAACTCGCGAAGGAGAGCAGAGCGATGCCGAGCACGGCGGGTACGAACCAGCCAGCGACCTTGTCAGCCATTCGCTGGATAGGAGCGCGCGATCGCTGTGCATCGGCGACCATTTGAACGATCCGCGCCAGCATTGTATCGCGGCCGACCTTGTCGGCGCGCACGATGAGCGATCCCGTCTGGTTTACCGTTCCAGCAACGACATTGGCGGCCACGGTTTTTGTCACCGGCATGGATTCGCCCGTCACCATCGACTCATCGATGGACGAGCGCCCCTCCTCGACGATGGCATCTACGGGTACTTTTTCGCCGGGGCGGACCCGGAGTCGGTCGCCGACAGCGATCAGGTCGATCGCGACTTCTTCGTCATTCCCGTCCGCCATAATCCTGCGCGCGGTCTTGGGAGCGAGATTGAGGAGAGCCTTAATCGCGCCCGAGGTACGCTCGCGAGCGCGCAACTCAAGAACCTGGCCCAGGAGCACAAGGACGGTGATCACGGCAGCCGCCTCGAAATAGATCGCGACCGTGCCGTCCATCATCCGAAATGCTGCAGGAAATATGCCCGGGGCGAGTGTCGCCACCACGCTATAAGCCCAGGCCACGCCCGTCCCCATCGCGATCAAGGTGAACATGTTGAGGTTGCGCGTCCGGACAGAGGCCCAACCGCGCTCGAAAAATGGCCAGCCCGCCCAGATCACGACCGGGGTTGCCAAAGCGAACTGGAGCCAGCCCGATATGCGCTCGGAAATGAGGCCGTGCAGCGCCGGGAACAGGTGTCCGCCCATTTCCAGCACGAAGATGGGCACCGTAAGCGCCAAAGCGATCCAAAACCTGCGAGACATATCGAGCAGTTCAGCGCTTGGCCCGGTGTCTGCGGTTACAACCTCGGGCTCGAGGGCCATGCCGCAGATCGGGCATGGGCCGGGATGATCCTGACGGATCTGCGGGTGCATGGGGCAGGTCCAGATGGCGCCGGGTTGAGCCGCCGCAGCGCTCTCATTACTGCCGGACAAATAGCGCTCGGGGTCGGCGGCGAACTTGGCCCGGCATCCCGCACTACAAAAATAATATTCCCTTCCCCCATGCGAGACATGATGAGAGGTGACAGCCGGATCGACCGTCATGCCGCACACCGGATCCTTGGCCGTCTTCGAGCCTGTGGTGGCACCGTGCTTGCCCGCGCAGCAGCTATGCGCACCAGATTTGCTCTCAGGAATCGGATCAGTCACGGCTCGTCTCCTTTTCGACGAAAGACAATCTGGGGCCTGACATCATGTCAGGGTCAACCCCCGCTTCTCATATTTTTTGCATGCGCGCCCCCCGTCTCCCGGGTCATCCAGACAATCGATTGTGAATGGCAGTCGCCGCCTTGGCCGCCTGACCCGCCGCTACTGCGATTTGGTCCAGGCCTTCGACCATGTCGCCGGCGGCAAACATACCGCTGATCGTCGTTTGCTGATGCTCATCGACGACGATGCACCCTGACGGGGCCAATTCGGCACCGGCCATCCGCGCCAGTTCCGAGTGGGCGGAGGTTCCAAGAGCAACATATAGGGTGTCGAATTGGAGCGATCGGCCATCGGCTAAATGGGCGAGAAGGAATTCTCCATCAATCGAAAAATCTCGAACCGGGGCCCGTTCGACGGCAATACCGCCTCGAGCCAGATCTGCCGCCTCGGCTACCGACAATTGCGAACTGTCTTGCGCGAGCAAGGTCACGGTGTCGCTGTAGTGGCGAACGAAGAGAGCTTCGGCCGCACCATGGTCGGAGCAGCCCAACACGGCCACTCGCTTGCCGCGGACCTCATAGCCGTCGCAAATCGGGCAATAGCGTATCAATCCTCGGGCGACGCCTCGATCATGCGTTTCCTGCGCTATTCGCGGTCGATAATTTTTCACACCTTGGGCAAGCAATATCGTGCGGGTCTTGACGGCCTCGATACCCGTGGTGACCAGAAATCCCGTCCGGGCCAGTACAATCCCATTGGCTAAACCATTGGAGAGCTTCGCGCCGTACCGCGTTGCATGCTGGCGCATCCGCGACAGCAGGTCGCTGCCCGATATGCCATCTGGGAATCCGATCAGGTTGTGCGTTGCCGGGATGGAGGACGCGCGGCCATCGCCCGCATCGATGATTAGCGTGCAACGCAGAAACCGGCCCAGATAGGTGGCGGCCGTTAGGCCTGCAGGGCCGCCGCCTATGATAACGCAGTCGTACATGCATGCCTTCCGCTGACGTTGATCGTCATTGCTATTACGCGGCACGCGGCACCTGCCCTCGAAAGCAGGCGCTTCCCTGAAGAAAATGCAGGTGGCCGCGAGGGGTACGAGCCGCCGATGCGTAGTTCAGATGTAGCCCATCAACTGACAGGATGGACAAATGAGGTGCCCACGGGTCGCAGCGTGGCGCGGGGGCGAGTGGGCGTGGAGAAGACGGATCGGTAGCAAAGATCGCGCTCCACGCCACTCGCCCCGCAAGGATCGCTAGGCGCACGTCCTGGCGCCGCGACCCCGTCACCGGGGGAGGCGAATTGGAGACCTACAGTCCTTTTTCGGTTTCGATGGGCCAGGCACTCTGGGTCATCATGCTCATCGCCGGGCCTCCGCTCATTTTGATGCTGGTGGTTGGGCTCGTTATTTCAATGGTCCAGGCCGCGACATCGATCAACGAGCAGACGGTAAGCTTTGTCCCGAAGCTTCTAGCGT
Organism: Novosphingobium sp. LASN5T; assembly: GCF_003856955.1. NCBI lineage: Bacteria > Pseudomonadati > Pseudomonadota > Alphaproteobacteria > Sphingomonadales > Sphingomonadaceae > Novosphingobium > Novosphingobium sp. LASN5T. The sequence goes on along the minus strand of NZ_RQSI01000080.1, from coordinate 931 downwards.
TCATCCTGTTTCTTGCCATCTACGGGGCGACAGTTGGCGATATCCTGATCGACTATACCCGCGACCTGTTGATGCATATTCCGGATGACATACGATGATCGCAGGCCTTTTATTAGGCCGGGCGGCTCCCGCAAAATCTGGTGGTCCGCGAAATGGAGTGCTAGCGTTGGAGGAGATTGGGGCAAAGCGGGGAGCAGGGTTTGGCAGACTTTGAATTGCTGGCGCGGCAACTGATCCAGCGATGGAAGGAAGACCCGAACGCTACCTATCAGAGCTGGTTTCTCTGGGACGAGCGCATCAAGAATTTCCGCTCGATCCGACGGGGTCTCGCCCAGGTGGTCGCTGAAATCGAAGCAGGGAGGTTCGGCGTCGCCTATCGCGGATCGTCGCTTGAAACGGTCGTTCATTCGGTCGCCGAACAACGGCAGATATTCAAAGGCGCGGATCATGCGTTTCTCTGGAAGCCAAAATTGCGCATCCCTGACATCTACGAAAACCCGGCGAACCAGCGCGCTTTTGGCCGGCTGCTCGATCATTGTGCCTGCTGTGACACCGCTGAAGAAATTATCGCTGGTATCCACACCATTGATCGTTTGAACATCAAGGGGCTCGGGCCTGCGGTCGCCAATCTCCTCTATTTCCTGCATCCCACGTTGGTGCCCCCGTTCAACACCGCGATCGTTAGCGGCTATAACAAGTTGACGGGCGGAAAGGTGAAGCTGGGTAGCTGGCAGCATTTTCTCGCGATGCGGTCGGGCGTTCTCGACCTGAATGAGCGGTTCCGCGATTTGCTGTCCAACGATCTGTCCGTCGTCAGAACATTTGGCGCAACTCGCGGCGTAGATTAGCGGAGTGCGGGCGTCGTCTGGGGGTTGATGTTAGGCGGCGAGCTTGCGGTGTTGCAAGCGTCGATGCTCGATGGTCTGCCGTT
>NZ_RQSI01000007.1:0-149453 GCF_003856955.1 Novosphingobium sp. LASN5T | reverse complement strand
CATCGCCGGATAGAACTGAGCCGTCGCCTTTCTGGCGCGACCGTAGAAGGCAGCAACAAGTAAGATCTCGCGCCGGCTATCTGGGCGAGCTTGGCGTAGGATTCCGCCCCCTCCCGCAAACGCCCCCTTCATGCCTGTGTGGGGCAAATGATGGCCCGACTGGAGGCCGATGTTCTGATGTCGACGATTGCCAGCAAGGTTGCCCGCATCGAACTGGCCGGCAAGCCCTCGTACCAGCGCATCAACTGGTTGCGCGGGCTGTCCAGCCTGCCGGTTCGCCTTGAGCGCGCCTGACATGGCCGCGCGGGGCGCCGGGCGGGCCGAGGATAGCGGCTATCCCGCCCCGCTGCGCGCGTGGCTGGTAATAGCCGTCCTGCTGCTCGCTTACACGATCGCGTTCGTGGATCGGCAGATATTGAGCCTGATGGTCCAGCCCATCCGGGCAGACCTGCAACTGAGCGACACCGCCATCAGCCTGTTGCACGGCTTCGCCTTTGCGATCTTCTACACGTTCCTTGGCATGTTCCTGGGGCGGTGGGCAGACCGTGGCAGCCGCAAGGCCATGATAGCGGGTGGCATGGTGTTGTGGTGTCTTGCCACCGTCGCTTGTGGCTTCGCGCAAACCTTCCACCAGCTTTTCGCCGCGCGCATCATGGTCGGCGTGGGCGAAGCGACGCTTTCCCCGGCTGCTTATTCGCTGATATCGGACTACTTCGCCCCCGCTCGTCGCGGCCGGGCGATGAGCGCCTATACGATGGGCATCTTCGTCGGTTCGGGCGTAGCGCTGATTCTGGGCGGGCTTGCGGTCACCGCCGCCTCGCAGGAAGCTGCGGTGACCCTGCCGCTCGCCGGCACGGTAAGGCCTTGGCAGGCCGCCTTCATGATCGTCGGAATTCCGGGGCTGGCCGTGGCCGGGCTCATGCTGCTTGTCCGCGAACCGAAACGCCAGGAGCGCCGAAAGGGCGATCACCATTTGCCCGATATGGCCGAGACGTTCGCCTTCTTTCGCGCCCAGGCGGGAATCCTGTTCGCGATCGTGACTGGCTTCGGCGTCAACGCCATCATCAGCTACGGCCTTTCGGCTTGGGTACCTTCCCTGTTTATTCGCGTCCACCACTGGAGCGCCGGGGACATCGCCTTTGCCTATGGCGTGATCCTGCTGACTTCGGGATGCGCCGGCATTCTTTGCGGTGGCTGGCTGGCCGACCGGATGACCACTTCGGGAAAGCCGGATGGCGCCTTGCGCGCTTCGCTTCTGGGAATGGCGGCGGTCATTCCGGTAGTGCCATTCGTCGGCCTCGCCTCCTCGCCAGCCTTGGCGCTTGCCGCACTCGCCTGGACCAGCTTTTTCCTGGGCGTGCCGACCGGCATAGCGCCGGCAGCCCTTCACGCCATCACCCCCAACGAGTTCCGCGGGCAGGTTACCGCCCTCTATCTCTTTGCCATCAACCTGATCGGCATGGGCTTCGGCCCGACATTCGTGGCGCTCGCGACCGATCGCGTTTTCCAGTCTGACCTTGCCGTGGGCCGTTCCCTGGCGCTGGTTACCGGCCTGGCCGCAATCGTTGCGTTTGCGCTGATCGCCACCGCCCGGCGCGGTTACGGCGCCGCGGTTGCCGCCGCCCACCGCTGAGACACTTCAAACAGGATCCGTCATGAAGAAACTGATCAACGATCCCGCACGCGTCGTCGATGATATGGTCGAAGGGCTGGCTCTTGCCGATCGCCGGCTGATGCTGCTGCCGGATGAAACCGTGGTGCTTCGCGCCGATTACGAAGAACTGCGCGCCGCCGGCAAGGTTGCGATCATTTCCGGCGGCGGTTCCGGCCATGAGCCCGCCCATGCCGGCTACGTGGGCCAGGGCATGCTGACGGCGGCGGTCGCCGGTCCGGTCTTCACCTCGCCCAGCGTTGACGCGGTGCTCAAGGCGATCCTGACCGTCGGCGGCCCGGCGGGCGTGCTGGTCATTGTCAAGAATTACACCGGCGACAAGCTGAACTTCGGGCTTGCGGCGGAGATCGCGCGGACGCACGGCATCCCGGTCGATGTGGTGATCGTCGGCGACGATGTGGCGCTTGGAGACGAGAATCGCGCCGTCGGTCGACGGGGAATTGCCGGGACGGTGTTCGTGCACAAAGTGGCTGGAGCTGCGGCGGAAGCGGGACGGCCGTTGGAGGAAGTCCGTCTCGAGGCGCAGGCGGCGGCCGACAATGTGTTCTCGATGGGGCTGGGCCTCACGTCTTGCACGGTTCCAGCCGCTGGCCGCCCGGGATTTGAGCTGGGCGAGGATGAGGTGGAATTCGGCCTCGGCATCCATGGTGAAAGCGGTGTGCGCAGAACGGCAATCGCTCCCGTCGATACGATGCTGGGCGAAATGTTGTCGGTCATCATGCGGCACGGTGATCTCAAGGCAGGTGACGAGGTCGCCCTGATGGTCAATGGCCTTGGCGGTACGCCCGCGTTGGAACTTGCGATAGCAGCGCGAGGTGCCTTGCGACACCTGGCCGCAGCCGGAATATCCGTAAAGGCGGTGAGTTCCGGTACGTTCCTGAGTGCGCTGGAAATGGCGGGGTGCTCTCTTTCCGTCATGCGCCTTGACCCTTTGCGCATCCATCGTTTGCTGAGCCCCACCGCCGCTCCGGCATGGATAGCGCCGACGGCGCCGGTGAGCGCGGTCCAGGTCGCTTCGGCGGTTTCGATCGCCGGCGTGCAGCCGATTACAGGCCAGTCGTGGTCCGATGGCGAGCATGGCATCCGCTTCGGGGAGGCGATCCGCGCGGTGATCCAGGCGCTGCAAGCTGCCGAACCGGAACTCACCCGGCTGGATAGCGCCGTCGGCGATGGCGATCTCGGCATCAGCCTTGCGCGCGGCGCGACGAGCGTCGAACAGGCATTCGATTCCCTGGCCCTGGACGATCCCGCGAAGGCACTGGCGCAGATATCGGGGATTTTGCGTCGCTCTCTGGGAGGGACATCCGGCCCGCTCTATTCCATTTTCGTCCTGCGCGCGGCCACGGCCATGGCGGCTGAAGCGAATCCCGCAGATCCCATGGCATGGGCGCATGCCATGCAGGCCGGTTGTGAGGGCGTCATGGCACTCGGTGGGGCTCAACCGGGTGACCGCACCATGCTCGACGCGCTCTTGCCCGCAGCGGACGCACTTGCTTCGGCAGAGGGCAATGCCGCGGAGCGAAGCGCCCGCATGCTTGCGGCAGCGACAGCCGGCGCCGATGCAACGCGCGACATGGCGCCACGCCGCGGGCGCGCAAGCTATATCGGCGAGCGGGCAATTGGCCATCCGGACCCAGGCGCGGTCGCGGTCGCGACATGGGTGGATGCCCTTCACCGCTGGGCACGAGCCGCCTGAACCGGACCGGCAGGCGGACAGCGGCGTCACAATTCGCGGCAATTCCAGGGGGCGGGAAGCCATAGACTGACCATCGGCGTGATGGGTCAGGCCATCCGCGCGCGCCGGAATTGCCGACGCGTGTTCCCATCCGAATGAGGCAGCGCCGGATGCCGCGCTGCGCCCGTTCCCGAGCGGCCAGACAGATTCTGCCCGGCAGCAATATATTGCAATGCAACATCCCTAGGCCAGAAAAGTTTGCTCGCTAGTTGGCCCTCTCTGACAATGGATTGTCATCCGTCATGGGAACGAAACGGTTCGTGACAGGGGGTGAAATTGGCTGGTGAACGTATCGGTCTGCGGCAGGCAGCTGCATGGCTGGCGGAAATTGTCGGTCCTGACCGAAGCTATGTGAACGTCGGTATCGTCTATACCGTGGCGATCAGCCTGTTGTCGCTGGCAACGCCAATCTCGGTGCAGCTTCTCATCAACTCGGTGGCGCGCACCGCGCAGGTTGCGCCCCTGTGGATCCTCTCGGGTGTGCTGCTGGTGCTGCTGCTGGTAGTCGCGGGGCTTAGCGCGCTGCGGATCTATCTGCTCGCCATCTTCGAGCGTCGCATCTTCGCGCGCGTGGTGGCCGAGATCACGGTGCGCGCGGTCCATGCCCGCAACCCGTTCTTCGCCGACGCAAGCTCCGGCAGCCTGTTCAACCGCTATTTCGACATGGCCATCATCCAGAAGTCGGTGCCCAGCCTTGTCATCGGGGCGTTCACGATCATCCTGCAGGGCGCGGTCGGCCTGCTGGTGACGAGCTTCTACCACCCCTTCTTCCTGGCGTTCAATCTGGTGCTGGTCCTGGTCTGCCTCGCGATCTGGCTGATCTGGCGCCACGGCGCGATCAGCGGCGCGGTCGGCGTCAGCCACGCCAAGCATGATGCCGCGCACTGGCTGGAAAGCGTCGGCGCGTCGAACGGCTTCTACCAGTCCGCGCGCCATCTGGACTTCGCGATGGACCGCTCGGAGGCGGTGACGGCGGACTACATCAAGGCCCACCGCCGCTACTTCCGATACAGCTTCGCCCAGACCCTCGGTTATTTCCTCGTCTATGCCTTCGCGGCCGCAGCCCTGCTGGCGCTCGGCGGCAGCCTGATCCTTGCCGGACAGCTCTCGATCGGGCAGCTGGTCGCTGCCGAACTGATCCTGTCCGGCGTGTTTTACGGCATCTACCAGCTCGGCTGGTATCTCGACACCTTCTACGATCTCGTCGCGAGCAGCGAGGAACTATCGCTGGTCTTCGCCATCCCGCAGGAGCGTCCCGGCCAGCGGGGCGAGGCGCCGCGCGATGGCTCGGTGCGCTTTCGCGATGTCGATTTCGACGGCGTCCACCTCGATTTCGCGATCGCCGGCGGCGAACAGGCGGTCATTCTGGCCGAGCCCGGCGTGGAGAACACCCTCGCCCTGCTGCTCAAGCGCCATATCACTCCCACGGGTGGCATCGTCTCGATCGGCGGCAGCGAACTGGGCAGCTTCAACATGTACCTTCTGCGATCGGCGGTCATGGTGCTCAACCGGCCGACGATCGTCGATGTCACCTTGCGCGAATACCTGACGCTTGCCGAGGGACGAAACGGGGACGGGGCGACGACCATGCGGGCGCTGGAGCGGGTTGGCCTGCTCGCCCGCCTCGCCAGTCTGCCCAACGGTCTGGACACCCAGCTCGCCAGCTCGGGCTCGCCGCTCTCGATCGTCGAGGTGATGCAGCTCAAGCTGGCCAACGCCCTGCTCAGCAGACCCCGGGTGCTGTTGATGTCGCAGCTTTTCGACATGATGCCATTGGGCGTCCTCAAGGCGACGCTGGCCGAACTGCGGCAGAACGGCACCACCGTCCTGCTCAGCAGCGGACGGCCCGAGGCGCTCGACCTCGACGCTTGGTACTGGCTTGGCGCGCGAGAGCAGCGCCGCTTCGCCGACAAGGACGCGTTCTTGCGCTTCGTCGCGGAACGGGAGGTACAGCCATGACGCTGGACAACACCCAGATGGAGCATTTCCCCTCGCTGGCACGGCTGCGCCCGCCCCGCGTGGTGACGACCGTCGCATGGCTCATCCTCGTGGGCATCTTACTTGCCGTCGCGATCCTGTTCGTGCCCTGGCTGCAAACTGCCCAGGGCGGCGGTCAGGTCACCACGCTGAACGCCGAAGACCGCGCCCGAGACGTCTCTTCGCTGGTCGGCGGCCGCGTCGAGGAATTCTACGTGAAGGATGGCGATTTCGTCCATGCGGGCGATCCGATCGTTCGCGTGGTCGATGTCGATCCCGACTTCCTCGAACGGCTCGCCGGCGAGAAAGCGCAAGTCGAGGCACAGATCGCCGCCGTCCAGCAGGCGCGCGCCACCGCCGCAATCGATGTGGGGCGCACGGGCCAGCTCTATACCGAAGGTCTCGCCGCCCGACGCGACTACGAACAGACGCAGATCAAGGTTTCGGAAGCCGACGCCAAACTGGCCGAAGCCCGCGCCAAGCTGAAGCAGATCGAGATCAAGCTGGCGCAAAGCTCGGCGCAGATCGTCACCGCGCCGCGCGACGGGCGCGTCCAGAACCTCAACGCGGCCGCGGGCGGATCGCTGATCTCCTCCGGCACGGTGCTGGCGACGATCGCGCCCGAGCGCATCGCCCGCGCGGTAGAGCTGTACATCGACGGTCGGGATATCCCGCTGGTCGCGCCGGGCCGCCCGGTGCGGCTCGAATTCGAAGGCTTCCCGGCTTTCCAGTTCAGCGGATGGCCGGCCTTCGCCGTGGGCATTTACGATGGTCGTGTGCGCTCGGTCGATCCCACCCCGCGCAGCGACGGGCTGTTTCGCGTCCTCGTCGAACAGGCGCCGAACAAGACCGCCTGGCCCGAGCGCCGCTTCGTGCGCCAGGGCAGCAAGGTGCTCGGCTGGATTCAGGGCGACACCGTCCCCGTCTGGTACGAGCTGTGGCGTCAGCTCAACGACTTCCCGCTCAATTTCGGCGTAGCCAGTAAGGTCGGCGAACAGGAGGCGAAAGCCGCGAAGGAGGACAAGAGCTCGATCGAGAAGAAGAAGTGATGATGCGCCGGCTCCTTGCGATCAATGCGCTGCTTCTCGCCGCAACGGCCGGCACGGCGGCCAGCGCAGCCGACCCCGTCGCCGTCCGCCCGGTGCCGATGGCGGTTATGCCCGCCCACGGAGACGATCAACCGTCCACGCCGCTCACGCTGGACGAGGTCCTGCGCTCCTCGGCGCGCGCGGCGCCCGACATCGTTGCGGCGCTGGCGCGCGTGCGCCAGGCCGAGGGGCGGGCACTGAGCGCCGAGGGCGCGTTCGACACGGTCTTCTCGGTCGATGCCCGCAGCCGCCTTGCCGGCTATTACGACGGTTCGGAAGTCACCGGCAAGGCGGAGCGCCCCCTCACCGGCAACGGCGGATACCTCTACGGCCAGTATCGCAATTCGCGCGGCGATTTCCCGATCTATGAGGACAAGGCCTATACCAACCGGCTCGGCGAGGTGAAGATCGGTGCACTCTACGCCCTGCTGCGGGATCGCATGATCGACGCCCGGCGTTCGACGGCGCAGCTTGCCGGAAACGACATCGACATCGCCCGCTTCGAGACGCGCGCCACCGCCATCGGCGTGCAGTCCCGCGCGATCGAGTCCTATCAGAAGTGGGTGGAAAGCGGGCTGAAGCTGCAGGCCTATCAGTCGCTTTACGACATCGCGGTCGAGCGCGGCAATGGCATCCGCCGGCAGGTGCAACTGGGCGCGAAGCCGGAAATCCTGCTCACCGAGAACGAAGCCAACATGGTCAAGCGGGAAGCCTTGGTCGCGCAGGCACGGCAGGAATTCCGGGCAGCGGCGAACAAGCTCTCGCTTTACTACCGCGATGCAGCGGGCCTTCCGGTCCTGGTCGATGCCGACCGGCTGCCGCCTTCGGCCGCGGCCTTCGATGGCATGAACGTGGATCCATTTTTCGAAATCGAGGAACGGCCCGATTTCGGCATCCTGCTCGAAGAGATCGAGCAGGCATCGGTCAAGCTGGCTTTGGCCGAGAACGACCTGCGGCCCAGGCTCGATCTCAAGGGCGAAATCGCCAAGGACATCGGATCGGCAGGTGCGGGCGGCTACAGCCGCTCGCCGCTGGAGGTAGTCTTCGGCGTGTCGCTCACAGTGCCGCTGCAAAACCGCAAGGCGCGGGGCAAGCTGACCGAAAGCCGCGCCAAGCTCGACGAACTGTCGGTCAAGCAGCGATACCTGGCCGAGAAGATCCGCGCCGAAGTGGCCGGGATCGGCATCGAGGTCGACACCGCGCGCGAACTGGCGGATGCCACCCGCCGGCAGGTCGCTCTCGCCGGTCGGCTTGCCGAGGCCGAACGCCGCCGCTTCGCGTTGGGATCGAGTGATTTCTTTCTCGTCAACAGCCGCGAGGAAGCCGCCACCGATGCCGCCGTGAAGCTGATCGAAGCCCGTGCGCGCATCGCCGCCGCGCGGGCGCAGCTCGCTGCGGCGACGGCCGATGAAAGCGCCCTCAAGCTGGACGCACGTTAAGCTGCGGCGCGCTGGATTGGTCGCAGCGAACATCTCTGCGGCTAGCCGATGGACGACGTGGATTTACCAAGAATGGGTGAGGGTCAGGACCCATTACTGGCCGACAATTACTCGGCCGGGGCGCCCGCAACCGGGAGTTCGATGCGGAAAGTGCTTCCCATGCCCGGCGCGCTTTTGACCAGGGTCACCTCTCCAGCGTGAAGTTCGACCAGCTGGCGGACCAAGGCGAGACCGATGCCGAGACCGTCCCGAGCCGCGCGCGACGTCCCGTCAATCTGCCTGAACAGCTCGAAGATGTGTTCTTGGGCCTCGATCGGGATCCCGATGCCGGAATCACTGACCTCGATGTGTACGCTATCCTCGACCCGTCTGGCCGTCATCAGAATCTGTCCCGGCTCAGGCGTGTACCGGGCAGCGTTGCTGACAAGGTTGATGACGGCTTGGGCGATCCGCACTTCGTCGCCATGTATCCAGATCGGCTCTGGCGGGATGTCGGCAACCAGCGTGTGACCGTCCGCATCGAGCAGGGACTGGCACGATTCGACAACGTAACGGAGCGCATCCTGCAGCACGAAGGGCCTGATCTTCAGGGAAATCTTGCCCTCGTTGATCCTGGCGATGTTCAGCAGGTCCTCGACAAGCCGCGTCAGATGGTTGAGGCTTCGCTGCATCTGATCGCGGATGTCCTGCTTGGGCCCGCTGTCGTCGCGCTTGCCCAAAAGGTTCAACCCCGCGTTCAAGGCTGCGATCGGGTTGCGCAGCTCGTGGCCCAGGATGGCAAGGAAGCGATCCTTGTGCTGGTCGGCAAGCTGGAGCGCAGAGGTCAGTCCTTCAAGCTTGTCGCGCTGGCGCGCAATGCGCCGCTGTTGGGCGTGGAGGTCGAAGAACACAGCGGCCTTCGAACGCAAGATGTCAGGCTCGATCGGCTTCTGGATGAAGTCGACCGCGCCGGCCTCGTAGCCGCGAAAGCGGCGCTGGTGATCCGCGGTGCCGGCGGTGAGGAAAATGATCGGGATATGGCGCGTGCGCTCGCTCCCCCGCATGAACTCAGCCAGCTGGAACCCGTCCATTTCCGGCATCTGCACGTCGAGCAGCGCCAGCGCAATGTCGTGCACCAGCAGCAATTCGAGGGCTTCCTCGCCACTTGCCGCCTTGTGGCAGACCAGACCGTCCCGCTGGAGCAGCGCTTCGAGCGCGAGCAGGTTCTCTGGCAGGTCGTCGACCAGAAGGAAGTGGACCGACTCGCCCATTTCGATATCGTCTGTGCGGTTCATGCGGAGACCAGACCGGCTAGAAACGCCGTGATGCCATCAAGCGTTTCCACTCGGGCATCGGGGCAAAGAGCCAGCGCCGCCGCCGGCATGGCCCCGGACATGGCGCTTTGCGGGTCCTCCACCAACGCAATGCCGCCGGCGGCCGTTACCGCGCGCAGGCCTTCGGCGCCATCGTGATTGGAGCCGGTGAGCACGATGGCGGCCAACTCGTGTCCGTAGGCTTCGGCCGCGCTTTCCAGAAGGACGTCGATCGCGGGGCGGCTGTAGTTGACGGGCTCGTCGGACGACAGCGCAAGTGTTCGGTCCTTTTCCACCAGCAAATGGTAGTCGGACGGCGCAAAGTAGACCGTGCCCGGCTTGAGTGGCTCCTTGTCCTCAGCCTCCTTGACGTCCAGCGCGCAGCGCTTCTTCAGCAGTGGCACGAGCATGTTGTCGCGATCCGGGGGGACGTGCACCACGATCATGACCGGGACGGGCAACCCGGCCGGCAGCGGCGGCAGGATGTGCAGCAGCGCCTGAACCGCGCCGGCAGAGGCGCCGATGGCTACGGCGCTGACCTTTGCGACGGTCATCCTTGCGCCCTCTGGTAGATTTTCTCTTCCGGCACGAACGGCGAAAACGATGCGGCATGGCGCGTGAAGCGCAGGCTTTCCTTAGAGCCGAGGCCAAGGAAGCCTTTACGCGCCAGCGAATCGCGAAACAGCGCCACGACCCGGTCCTGCAATTCGCGATCGAAATAGATCAGCACGTTGCGGCAGGAGATGAGCTGCATCTCGCCGAACGAGGAATCCGTGACAAGGCTGTGGTCGGAGAACACGACCCGCTCGCGCAGGGTCTTGTCGAAGATGACGCCGCCGTGGGCCGCGCGGTAATAGTCGGAAAGAGAGGTGCGCGCGCCCGATTTCTGATGGTTGGCGGTGTACCCCCTTATCTGGTCGAGTGGATAAACCGCCTTCTCCGCAGCGTCGAGCGCATCGGGGTTGATGTCGGTCGCATAGAACAGGGTGCGGTCGTACAGGCCCTCCTCGCGGAACAGGATGGCCAGCGAATAGAGCTCCTCGCCGCGGCTGCACCCCGCCACCCACACCTTGAGCGAAGGATACGTGGCAAGGTGTGGCAAGACCCGTTGTCGCAGTGCGCGAAAATAGGATGGGTCGCGGAACATTTCGCTCACCTGCACGGTCAGGTAGTTGAGCAGCCGCGGCAGCACGCTCTCGTCGTGTAGCACTGCCTCCTGAATGGCAGACAGGCTGGTGTAGCCGAGCTGGACCCGCGCCTGTACCAGCCGTCGCTTGATCGAGGCCTGGGCGTAGTGGCGGAAATCATAGTGATAGCGCCGGTGCAGCGCTTCCAGAAAAAGCTGGATTTCGATGTCCTCGATCTCGTCGCCCGCCGTCATGGGATCACCGGGGCATCCACACGCGGACCAGGCTGAGCAGCTTGTCCACGTCGATCGGCTTCGCCATGTAGTCGTTCGCCCCTGCCGCCAGGCACTTTTCCTGGTCGTCCGGCATCGCCTTTGCCGTCAGCATCACGATCGGCAGGTTCTTCCAGCGCGGATCGCTACGAATTTCCCGCGCCGCCGAGAGCCCGTCCATCACCGGCATCATCACGTCCATCAGAACGAGATCGATCGCGTCGGCGAGGTTGGCCGCGCTGGCATCGAGCGCCTCGATCGCTTCGCGTCCGTTGCGCGCAATCGCGATCTTCGCGCCGCGCGGCTCCAGCACGCTGCTCAGCGAGTAGATGTTTCGCACATCGTCTTCGACGATCAAGATCCGCCGGCCTTCCAGCACCGCGTCACGGAAGCGGGCCTTCTGCAGCATGCGTTGCTGTTCCGGCGGCAGTTCGGAAACCACCTTGTGCAGGAAGAGGGTTACTTCGTCGAGCAACCGCTCGGGCGACTTGGCGCCCTTGATGATGATCGAGCTGGACAAGCGCCGCAGCCGCTGTTTCTCCTCAACCGACAGATCGTGCCCGGTGTAGACGATCACGGGCGGGAAGCTTTTCTCCTCGTTGCGGCTCAGGGTCTCGAGCAGCTCCATCCCTGACCGGTCCGGCAAGGTCAGGTCGAGCACCATGCAATCGAACGTCTCCTGGTCGAGCTTTTCAAGACATTCGGCAGCCGTACCCACTCCGACCGTCTCGACATCGCCGGTCCACAGCAGCCTGCTCACCGCATCACGCTGCACCGCGTCATCCTCCACGATCAGCACCCGGCGAAGCCGGGTCGCCAACTGGTCCTGGAGCTTGCTCAGCACATCGGCGAGGTCTTCCCGGCGGATCGGCTTGACATGGTAGCCGACCGCACCAAGCGCCAGCGCCGTCTGCGCGTGATCGCTGGCCGAGATCACGTGGATCGGGATGTGTCGCGTCTGGTCTTCGTGCTTGAGGCGGTCAAGCACGGTCAGTCCGGACTGGTCCGGCAGGCCGAGATCCAGCACGATGGCGCTCGGCCGATGCAGGGCGGCCAGGTGGATCGCCTCTTCCGCGCTGCCAGCCACTATGCACTGGAAGTTCATTTCCTGGGAGAGGTCGCGCACGATCTGGGCGAACGGCACGTCGTCCTCCACCACCAGCAAAAGCCGTCGGCTCCGGTCCAGCCTGTCGCGATCGTCCGCCACCGCGTTCGATACCCGCCGCGGGGCAAGACGAGGATCATCCGGCGTCACCGCGGCAGCGTCCGCCGTCCGCGGCGTGGCCGGCAGTGCCGCCGCGGGAACAACGGCAGCGGCATCGTAGAACTCGGGCAGCGTCAGCGTGAACGTGCTGCCCTTGCCCACCGTGCTGACCAGCGCGATCGTGCCGCCCAGCAGCCGCGCCAGTTCCCGCGAGATCGACAGACCAAGCCCGGTTCCGCCGTATTTGCGGCTGATCGCGCTGTCGGCCTGCTGGAAGGCGCCGAAGATCGCCTCTTGCTGTTCGGGGGAAATGCCGATCCCGGTGTCGGTAACCGCAAAGGCGACCCGCCCTTCGCCGGCCGGTGCGATTTCCAGGCAGACAGTGCCGCTCTCGGTGAACTTGAAAGCGTTGGACAGCAGGTTGCGCAGGACTTGCTCCAGACGCAGCCGGTCAGTCTCGATCGCGGCCGGCACGCCGGGCCGTACCACGAATTCCAGCTCGACGCCGCGCTGATCCGCCACCGGCGCGAAAATCTGCCTGAGATCGCCCACCAGCCGTTGGAGCGCCAACGGTTCCGACTGGATCTTCACGTGCCCCGCCTCGATCTTCGAGAGATCAAGGATATCGTTGATCAGCATGAGCAGGTCATTGCCCGAGGACTGGATCGTCCGCGCGAACTGGACCTGATCGGGCGACAGGTTGCCGTCGGCATTGTCGCCCAGAAGCTTTGACAGGATCAGCAGCGAATTGAGCGGAGTGCGCAGTTCATGGCTCATGTTGGCAAGGAAATCGGACTTGTACTGACTTGCCTGCGCCAGTTCCTGCGCCTTGCTTTCCAGCGACGCGGCGGATTGCTCCAGCAAGGTGCGCTGCATCTCCAGCGTTTGGGCCTGTTCTTCCAGTTCGCTGTTGGTCTGCTCGAGCTCCACCTGCTGCTGTTCGAGGCGAACCTGCGATTCTTTCAGGGCACGCCCCTGCTCCTCCAGCTCTTCGTTCGACACGCGGAGCTCTTCGCTTTGCGCCTGAAGCTCGGCCTTCTGCCGCTGGGTCTCTTCCAGCGCATCCTGCAAACGGGTGCGAAAGCGGGCCGATCGCAAGGCAATACCCAGACTATCCGCGGATCCAGCCAGGAACTCGAGCACACGCGCCGGAACGGGATCGAAGAAGCCCAGCTCGATCACGCCGTTGACCAAGCCGTCCGCGGTCGTCGGCGCGATCACCAGATGGCGGGGCTGCGAGCGCCCGAACGCTGATCCGATGGTAAGGTATTCGTCGGGCAGGTCGTTGATGACGATTGGCGCGCCCGAGTTTGCCACCTGGCCAAGCAGCCCATCACCGAGGGAAAAACTGTGGGGCATTGCGCCGTCTGCCGGCACGCCCAGCGTTGCAATGCGTCGGAAATGGCCACCATCTCCCTTGAACAGGGCACCCGCCTGAAAGCCGAGATAGGCGGCCAGGAATGCCATCGCTTCCTCACCGATCTGTTCGACGCCCTTGTCGCCACGGATCACATCGGCGAGTTCCAGCTGGCCAGTGCGCAGCCAGTCCTGCCGCGCCTTGATTGCTGCGTTGCGCTGAACAAGCAGGAAAATGGCGATGGTCAGGATCGAACCGATCAGCCCAGCGATAATGCTGCTGCTGACTGCCCCGCGGGAAGCGGATGCCATCTCCTCCAGCCGCAAAGAGCGCTGTCGAACTTCCTCGGAGTTCATGACTTCGATCTGCCGCCGGATCGCGGCCATTTCCTGCTGCCCCACGTCCGTGGAAACCGCCGTAACCGCCGGTCCGAACCCCTTGGCCTGGCGCAGTTCTATGGTCCGTGTAAGCTCGGCCAGCTTTGCGATCACATGCGGGCGCAAATCCCGCAAGTTGTTGGATTGCACCGGGTCGTTGACCGTCAAATCCTGTACCGCATCAAGCCGGTCACGGACGTCGGACACGGCCTGATGGTAGGGCTGCAGGTAGGTCTCCTTGCCAGTCAGGATATAGCCGCGCTGGCCGGTTTCGGCATCCTGCAGCGTGGAGAGGAGCCGGTTGAGCGCCACCAGCATATTGTGCGTATCGCGTACCGAAGCGTCGGCGTTCCCAACCGCCTGGATGTTCGAGTAGGATACGTAGCTGCTCGCGGCGAAGAACGCCAACCCCGCGATGAGGCCGATGAGCGTCCCGATGCGGACGCGAGCGGCGTCGAGCCTACGCATCAAGGCATCCTCGCAGCGGCAACGAGTTCGGGAAGATGCCCGACAAGACAACCAGGTTTGGTGATCGAAGCCCCCTAGGATCGAGTTGCAAGCAAGGCTGCTGCAACGCGCCCGCGAACAACAACCAATTCACGTCCGCGGGATTACGCTCAATTTACCAAAAGGTTCCGAGCGCCGCAGCCGCCATGGTACAGAACCACGCGAACGATCATGTGATCGGACAAACAGGACCGCAGATGCCGCTGATGCTTTGTCACGCGCTTCAAATCGCGTGACAAAGCATCAAGCGCGAAAGGCGGAGCAGGGTTGAGCAAACCAGCCCTTTTTCATCCGCTGACGATCCGAACATCGCGCTCGATGGCTGCCCCCTGCGCATCCGCCGGGAGCGCGGAAACACTGATATAGAGCCAGGTCGTGAGCATAGCCTATCACGTGGATCACGGTTTGGTGGGCGCTCATAGTCTCCCCGGTTCATCCGGGCCATGGCAATCCCCGTCCGCTTTATGGTTGCTGAAATATCACCCGCCACCGCCGTAGATTTGTCAGCTACATGCGCGACTTTGTGTCTGCCGTCCTCGTCGCAGGAGGATGAACATGATCGGCTCAAATCAGCTAGTCCATCTCGAAGAAACCACTGTATCGGACGAAGCGCCGCCGGCGCCCCGCAAACGTCGTCGATCGCCCCGCTTCCGCACCGTCTTTCGGGTCGCGCGGGTCTCGGCGCGCGACGATCAAGGTGTGGCGCGCATTCAGAACATCTCCAATGAAGGTCTGTTGATCACGACCTCGATGAAGTTGAGTCCCGGCGACGCCATCCAGATCGACTTGTCGGATGAGTGCAGTCTCACCGGGCTTGTCGTGTGGTATGATCGGCACCGGTGCGGTGTCCGATTACTGCGCCCTGTCAACAGCCCCGCGCTCCTGGGGCGATCTCTCATTTGGGAAACGCCGCCGCGAGATGGTCAATCAATGCCCATAAAGCGGTTGCGAGATAATCAGGGAACGTCTGAAGTGGGCCAATTGCGCCGCTCATTGCTTGCGTTCGAAGCGAAGGCCGCAGACAGTCGCCCTACTTGGCAACGGGGTGCAAATCATGGCGCTTTCTGGATTTCTGTTGGCTGCGGCAGCAGCGCTGGCCGGGCCAACCGCTCCGGCCCGTGAGGTCAACCCGCCCACGCCGGTGGCTCGGGCGGTCTGGCTGGCGGACTCCGCCCTGCGCGAGCCAAAGACCGAAGTCCTGGTGCTGGGCACTCCCCACCTCAGCATGCTTCCGCCCGATTTTGATCGCGCTCAGTTCGAGCCGCTTCTAGCCCGTCTGCAGGCCTGGCGCCCCCGCATGATCATGATCGAGGCAGTAGGCGGTGCGCAGTGCGACTATCTGCGAGCGTTCGCCGCCTTTTACCCGGGCGTTGCGGAGGATTATTGCCCCGACGCCAGCGCGGCGCGGGCCGCGCTGCACCTCGATCAGGCCGGCGCCGAGGCAGAAATTGCGCGGCTGCTGGCAACCGACCGGGCCGACCGCCCCGCAGCCGAACGGCGCCGGCTGGCCGTGCTGTTTCTCGCGGCCGGGGATCCGGCTTCGGCCAGGGTGCAGTGGTTGCGTCTGGCCGAACCGGAGCGCGTCGCGGCGGACGGCCTGACCGACGCCTTGTTGGGAACGATAGCCGCGATCGGCAAGCGGCCGAATGAAAATCGCGAAGTGGCGGCCGTGGTGGCCGCGCGTCTTGGGCTGGAACGCGTGTGGCCAGTGGACGATCACACCGGCGATCGCGCCTCCGGCCCCAGCAACGCGGAGATGGAGGCGACGATCCAGCGGCTGTGGGACAACCGCTGGTCGCACGAACGCAGACCGCTGCTCGAACAGGTTCCGGCACGACTCAAGAACGGAGCGGTGCTCTCGGTCTATCGCGACGAGAGCAGCCTCGCTGCAACCCGGTACGCCGTGGCGTCCGATTTTGCCGCCACGGCCGCCGATCCCTCCGAACAGCGCTATGGCCGGCGCTATCTGGCCTATTGGGAAACGCGCAACCTGCGCATGGTTGCGAACATGCGCGAGGCCATGGGACCAACGCCCGGGACGCGGGTACTGGCCATCGTCGGCTCATCGCACAAGCCCTATTACGAACGCTATCTCGGGGTCCTGAGCGAAATCCGCCTGGTCAGTACCGACGAGGTTCTTGCGGACAAGCCGCGTTAGCGGCAGCGGCCCTCTCGCCGGGCAGGACTGAGTTCCTATCCGCTAAAGGGCACGGCATCGCGCCTCTGCCCCAAGAGGCAGGATTGCAGCGCGTCCCTGCGCGGATAACAGCTTGCCATGACACGGCTTATCCTCGTTCTGGGCGATCAGTTGACGCCCTCGCTTTCGTCCTTGCGCGCGGCCGATCCGGCGAGCGACGTCGTGCTGATGGCCGAAGTGGCGGCGGAAACGACCTATGTTCGACACCACAAGAAGAAGATTGCTCTGGTCCTGTCGGCGATGCGCCATTTCGCCGCGGAGCTTCGCACCCTTGGCTGGAAGGTGGACTACGTCCGGCTCGACGATCCGGAAAACACAGGCAGCCTGCGCGGCGAAGCGCATCGGGCCATGGCACGGCATGGTGCCAGCGGCATCCTTGCGACCGAGCCCGGCGAATGGCGGTTGATGGAAGAGATGAGCGCCTGGGCCGAACTGTTGCCCGATACGCGCTTTCTGGCCGACCGCCACGGCTTCGTCCGCTGGGCCGAGGCGCGCAAGAGCCTGCGCATGGAACATTTCTATCGCCTGATGCGGCGCAAGACGGGCCTGTTGATGGACGGCGAGCAGCCCGCCGGGGGGCAGTGGAATTTCGATCATGACAACCGGTCTCCACCGCCGGGGGCATTGGGTCTGCCCCAGCCCGCGCGCTTTGATCCCGATGCGATCACGCGGGAGGTACTGGAGCTGGTAGCACAGCGCTTCTCCGATCACTTCGGCGATCTCGAGCCATTCTGGTTCGCCACGACCCGATCCGATGCCAAGGCCGCCTTTGACCATTTCCTGCGCCATGGCTTGCGCGATTTTGGTCGGTATCAGGACGCCATGCTGAGCGGGCACCGATTTTTGTGCCACGCCGTGGTCTCGATCTACCTCAATCTGGGGTTGCTCGATCCGCTGGAAATGTGCCGGGCGGTCGAGGAAGAATGGCGCGCTGGCCGCGTGCCGCTGAACAGCGCGGAAGGTTTCATCCGGCAGATCATCGGTTGGCGTGAATTCGTGCGGGGCATTTACTGGTGGCAAGGCCCCGATTACGCGAGAGTCAACGCGCTGGATGCGCGGCGCCGGTTGCCACGGTTCTACTGGAGCGGCGAAACAGCCATGGCCTGCCTGCGCGCCTGCATCACCCAGACCCGCGAGGAGGCCTATGCCCACCACATTCAGCGGCTGATGGTGACAGGCACGTTTGCCTTGCTCGCCGGCGTCGATCCCCACGCGTTGCACGAATGGTATCTGGCGGTTTATGCTGATGCGTTCGAATGGGTCGAGCTACCCAATACCATCGGCATGAGCCAGTTTGCCGACGGCGGTTTGCTGGCCAGCAAACCCTATGCCGCGAGCGGTGCCTACATTCAGCGGATGAGCGACTATTGCGGCGCCTGCGCCTACAACGTCAAGGCACGGGTGGGGCCGCAGGCGTGCCCGTTCAACTTCCTGTATTGGCGCTTCATCGCCACCCATGCCGCCAGGTTACGCGGCAACGGCCGCATGGCGCAGATGGTGCGCGTATGGGACAAATTCCCGCCCGATCATCGGCGCGAATTGCTAGCTCAGGCAGATGCCTTTCTGGCCAGCCCCGCGCTTGCGCCCGCTCCATAGACCTTCCTTGCCTCGCCATTTAAGGGGGCACACACGCTGGCCGATCAGCCGTACTCGCGCGCTCACCATGGTATGCGTGTGCCGTCCCAGGCAAAAAAGCCGCCGCTGTCCTCAGGCGTGAGGCGGTCGATCACGTCAAGCAGATGCACGGCGGATATTTCCGGCGAAAACAGCTTGCCCGCCGCTACACCGGACTGAAACGGTCGGGAAAGGCCGGTGGCCACGGTGCCGGGATGCAACGCGACGATGACCGCCAGGGGATGGGTGCGCCGCATCTCGATGGCGAAATTGGCAATCAGCATGTTGAGCGCGGCTTTGCTGGCGCGATAGCCATGCCATCCCCCCAGCCGGTTGTCGCCAATCGAACCCACGCGCGCGGAAAGAACTCCAAAAACCGCGCGCCGGTCCTTGGGCAGCCTGGGCAACAAGTGTTTGGCGATCAGCGCCGGACCGATCGTGTTGACCGCGAACATCCGCGCCATGGCTTCGGGTTGTAGCGCCCGCAGCGTCTTTTCAGGCATGACCGCTCCGGATTGGTCGTGAAGCAGACCGCTTGCTACCAGCACCAGATCGGGCGGTGTCTCCAGGATCGAGCAGGCATTGATGATGCTGCTTTCATCGGTCAGGTCATAAAGGAAAGAGACCTGTTGCGGTCGAGGCGGCAGGGGGCGGCGCGATCCCGCATGAATATGTGCGTAGCGGCCGCAAGCGCCCAAACGATCCGCCAGAGCGCCGCCGACCCCGCCACCGGCGCCGAACACAACCGCGCAGGTCATCGCGCGATGCCTTCCAGAATAGGCCGCTCCCGCACCCACAGGACCGCGCGGTTGCGATCGCGTTGGCCACGCCAGACCATGCTGGCCATGGCCGCAGTGGCCTTGTTCGCAGGCTGATTGCGCACAGGGTTCACCTTTCCAACAAGCACCATGTCAATCGTCCACGTCGTGGTGGCCCAAATCATTCGTCTGATTGGCCCCTGCCATAGACACGAGAGCGCCTGAGACGGGCAATATGCACGACAGTGCAAAGCGGGCCTGTCTTCCCGCGCAAAGGCGCGTGCGCACCTCTTCCACGATCCGCGCGCGGCCCGCGCTGGAAGATCACGTCATCCGCGTAATGGGGCGCGAGGCCGGCGAAGCGTTGCGGCTGCGCGCATCGGCCACGGCCGCAGCGCCTTGCGCGCTCATGCCGCCGCCTCTTCCGCTACGAAGTAATCGCGGCGCAGCGTGCGCGCGGCCAGCAGGAACATCGCCCCGGCGATGAAGAACACACACACCGCCGACATCAGCGCCGACCGCACGCCCGTTGCCGCCGCCGCCGCGCAGGTGTGCTGGAGGGCGCCTACCGCCTGCGCGCCGGCTTTCAGCGCGCGGCACTGCGTCAGATAATCCCCACCCTGGAAAGCGGAGGAGGCGAAGCGATCGCTCATCCAGCCGACGAAGGTCGGTCCGCCGCCATAGCCGACCAGCGTGTAGAACATGCCGAACACGGCCGCCCCGGTCGCCCGCATGCGCGGTTCCAGCAGATTCTGGATCATACCGATGGTGGGGCCGTAGTACAGCAGCAGGAAGCAGCCGGAAATCACCAGCAACACGGTGCCCAGCGCGGGCGATGCCGCGCTGAACGCGATCCAGTAGGAGAACGGCGCAATGAACAGGCCGATCGCAGCGCCCCACGCCGGCCAGCGCCCATCGCCCCGCCGTGCGAGCCAATCGGTGCCGAACGAGCCGATAAGCAGGCCGCTGCCCAGTGCCAGCGCCGAGATCGTGCCATAGAGCGCGCCCGCAGACCGCGCCGGCAGGTCGTAGACACGGCTGAGATAGACGGCGAGGAATTGCGAGATCGAACTCATGCCGAAGCCGGCGAGCGCCCCGCCCGCGATGACGAACATCAGGGCTGGCTTGCTGGCAACCACTGTCAGGAACGCCCGGAAATCAGGCGCCGGCGTCTTCACCGGCGGCATGTTGTCCGCCAGCCCCCGGCGCGGTTCGCGCACCAGCAGGATGAACAGCAGGCCGATCACCACGCCCGGCAGTCCCATCACGATGAAGGCCGCGCGCCATCCCCAAAGGCCCGTCACGGCACCGCCGACCGAGGCGCCGATAAAGCTGCCGATCGGCGATCCCAGGAGGATCAGGCCCATCACCGAAGCCCGGCGTTCGCGTGGGAAAAGGTCGCCCACCAGCGATGACGTGGCCGGTTGCGATCCGGCCTCGCCCATGCCCACGCCCACACGGCACAGCATCATCTGCGCGAAATTGCCCACGGCCGAACAGGCCATCGTCATGGTCGACCAGAACAGGATCGCGGCGGTGATGATCCGCACGCGCGACATGCGTTCGGCCAGCCGGCCGATCGGCACGCCCAACACCGCGTAAAGCAGCGCGAACGCCAGCCCCTGAAGAATGCCGAGCTGGAAATCGGTCAATTGCAGATCGACCTTGATCTGCTGCGCGGTGACGGCAAACACCGACCGATCGGCGAAATTGAACGTCGCGACCAGGAAGCTCATGGTGATGAAAGTGCGACGATAGCCCGTCGACAACATCCGTTCGTCATCACCTGTCCGCATTGCTCTCCTCCGGGCGGCGCTTTACCGCTTTCGCTTGTTCCGCACCCGTACCGTCTGCCGGCACGCCGTTTGTGCCCCCGTGTGTGGCGGATGGTTGGTGATTTATCAATACGATTTGCAAAAAAGTCAGACCGGCTCGTTCAGCCTCACCAGATCCGCCAACGTGGCAGTGACGGGCACCTCCACCCCCAGACGTTCCGCTTCGCGCGCAACGGCACCGTTGATCGCCTCGATCTCGGTGCGGCGGCCGGCGAGTCGATCCTGCAGCATCGACGCCTTGTGCTGGCGATGATGCGTCAGGGCGAAATCGATCTTCGCCTCGATCCGCGCGATATCGATCGACAGGCCCTTTGCCGTGGCGGTCGCCGCCACTTCGCGCGCGATGGCGAAAGCCACCCGGCGCCCGGCCGGGGTATCCATGCCGCCCACGGTCAGCCCGGTGACGGTCGCGATCGAATTGAGCGCGGCGTTGAAGGCGACCTTTTCCCAGACCCCGCCTTCGATCGCCGCATCGTGATGGGCATCGATGCCGGCCCCCCGCAGCAGGGCGACGGCCGCCTGCGCGCCATCATCGCCCTGCGGCCGGTAGCTGCCCAGCCGGACGGTGCCATGGCCGTGCGAAGATACCCGGGCAGGCCCTTCCAGATCGGCCGGCATGTCGGTCACGCCCAGCAATACCTGCCCCGCCGGAAAGACCCCGGCGATCGCCTCGGCATTGCCGATGCCGTTCTGCAGCGTGAGCGCGAAGGCGGATGCCTGCACGAGATGCGCCACCGATGCGATCGCGGAACGGCTGTGCATGGACTTGGTGAACAACAGCACCAGATCGACCGGCCCGGCCACGTCCGAGGCCAGCTTTGCCGCGATCGGGATTCGCCGCTCGCCATCGTCGTCGGCCAGCGTGATGCCATCGCGGGCCAGCGCTTCCAGCCGTGCCCGATCCACGTCCACCAGCGTGACGGAAACACCCGATTCCGCCAGCTTCGCCGCGAACAGGCAGCCCATCGCGCCGGCACCAACGATCACCACTTCGCGCATCCGCATTCTCCCGCATCCTTGGCCCGCGCACCCGTGGTCAGGCCGCGGCAATCGCGGCCAGCTAACCAGTGGGCGCCGTTCTAGCAAGCCGCGTCGCCTGCCCCTTTGCTGCGGCTTGCGCCAGCGGCAGAAGTTCGAACAGGCGGCGCGCGGCGGCGATCAGGCTGCCCCGGCGGCGCGTGTAGACATAGAAGCGCCGCTCGATTTCCAGCGCCTTCACCGGGATCGGCACCACGGTGCCGCGCTCCATTTCCGCACGGAGCAGCGGCATGGGCAGCCAGCCGAGCAAGGTACTGGCCGCAACGGTCGCCAGCATCGTGCCGATCGAGGCGGTTTCGAGCGCCACGTCGGGCAGGGCTTCTCCCTGCGCAGTCACGAGCCGGTGGAACAGCATGCGCGGCGTGCTGCCGATCTCCGGCATGACCCAGCGCTGGCCCAGCGCGGCATTGAGCGGCACCTCCTTCGCCCCGGCCAGCGCGTGCCGGGCGGCGGCGAAAGCGGTATAGGTATCGGTATAGGCCAGTTCCGCCATCGGCCAGATATCGGCATGCGGCGCCAGTTCCGGGGCGATCACCACGTCGATCTCGCGCCCGGCCAGCGCCTGGACCAGGCGGTCCTCGGGCGCATCCAGCAGGTCGATGTGCAGGCCCGGCGCCATGTCCAGCAAGGCGGCGACGGCGCCAGGCAACACCGTCCGTGCCACCGCCGCCACCGCGCCCACGCGCAGGCGCCCGCGCCCCAGGCCGCGCAAGGCATCCAGCGCGGATGTCGCCTGTTCCATCTCGAACAGCAGCAGGCGGGCATGGGGAATCAGCGTTTCCCCGGCCGCCGTGGGCGCCATCCCCTTGCTGTGCCGATCGAACAGCGGCTGGCCGAAGCGCCGTTCCATCTCGCCGATCAGGCGGCTGAGCGCCGGCTGCGTCATGAACGCCGCTTCGGCCGCACGCCCCAGGCTGCCCCGGTCCACCACGGCCAGGAATGCCCGCAATTCTCGCTGATCAAAAGCCATGCACATTTGTTATGCCTTTTGCGCAATTCCGCAATGGTGGCGATTGCCCCGACGGCCGATAAGGCCGGCGGAGAATGGAGAGGAGCACGATCATGCACACGGTTCGCGATGCAACGCTCTCGCTGCTGCGCAAGCTGGGCATGACCACGGTGTTCGGCAATCCGGGATCGACCGAGCTGCCGATGTTCCGGGATTTCCCGGACGATTTCCGCTATATCCTGGGATTGCAGGAATCGATCGTGATGGGGATGGCCGATGGCTTCGCCCAGGCGACCGGCAATGCCGCGCTTATCAACCTGCACTCCGCCGCCGGCGTCGGCCATTCGCTCGGCAACCTGTTCACGGCGTTCAAGAACCAGACCCCGCTGGTCGTGACGGCGGGCCAGCAGGCGCGATCGATCCTGCCGTTCGAACCGTTCCTCTTCGCCGAACGCCCCACCGAATTTCCGCGCCCTTACGTGAAGTGGGCGATCGAGCCCGCGCGCGCGCAGGACGTGCCGGCCGCGATCGCGCGCGCCTATTACGTCGCGATGGAGCCGCCCTGCGGCCCGACGTTCGTTTCGGTGCCCGTGGACGACTGGGACCAGCCATGCGATCCCATCGCGCCGCGCCGCGTGATTGCACGCAATCCCGGCGACCCGCAGCTGCTGGACGAGATCGCGGGCGCGCTGGCGCAGGCCAGCGCCCCCGCCTTCGTGCTGGGCGCCGGCATCGCGCGCGACGGCGCATGGCAGGAAGCGATCGCGCTGGCGGAACGCCATTCGGCAAAGGTCTGGGCCGCGCCGTTCGCCGCGCGCGAGGTCTTTCCCGAGCGGCACCCGCTGTTCGCGGGTTTCCTCAACCCGGGTCGCGAGGCGATCGTCCGCGACCTTTCCGGGCACGACCTGATCCTGGTCGTGGGCGGCCCCTTGTCGCTTTACCATACCGAAGGCTTCGGCCCACACCTTCCCGATGGCGCGCAGCTCTACCACATCGTCGATTCCATCGCGGTGGCAAGCTGGGCGCCCGATGGCACGGCCGTGATCGCCGATGCCGGAAGCGCGCTGGCGCACCTGCTGCAAGGGCCGCCGCCGGTGGCTCGCGCGCGGCCGGCGGGTCGTACGATTCCCCCGGCACTCGCCGCCACCGGCCTGACCGATGCCTACCTGCTCCAGCAGATCGCCCGCCTGCGGCCTGCCGGATCGGTGATCGTGGAGGAAGCGCCATCCAGCCGTGGCGCCATGCACGATCATCTCCCGATCCTGGATGCGGGCGGCTTCTTCACCTGCGCCAGCGGAGGGCTTGGCCACGGACTGCCAGCCTCGATCGGCGTCGCGCTGGGTCGCCCCGATGCCAAGGTCATCGCCATTCTGGGCGATGGATCGAGCATGTATGCCATTCAAGGGCTGTGGTCGGCCGCGCAACTGGGCCTGCCGATCAGCTTCGTGATCGTGAACAACCGGCGCTACGAGGCGCTGATCAACTTCGGCCGCCACTTCGGCTTGCAGCAGACGCTGGGGACCGCGCTCGACGATATCGATTTCTGCGCGCTCGCCCGGGGCCAGGGCGTTTCGGCCACGCGCATCGATACGGTAGAAGCGCTTGACGGCGCGCTTGCCGCTTCCTTCGCGGCACAAGGGCCAACGCTGGTCGAAGTGCTGGTCGATTGACGGGAACTGCCATGAGCGGGACACCATGAACGGGACAAGGACAATGTTCACCGGACGCCTTTCGGACCTGATCGACGACCGCCCCGACGAAGGCATCTTCCGCGTCAGCCGGGCAATCTTCGACGATCCCGGCGTGTTCGATCTGGAAATGCGGCGAATCTTCGAAAGCGGGTGGGTGTTCCTCGGCATCGCCGATCAGGCGCGCGATCCGCACGACTTCTTCACCACCGATATCGGCCGCGTGCCCGTGCTGGTCAGCCGCGATGGCAACGGCGCGCTCGGGGCCTTCGTCAATTCCTGCCCGCATCGCGGATCGCGCGTGGCGCAGACGCTGGCCGGCAATGCGCGCCTGCACGTCTGCCCCTATCATAGCTGGACCTTCGACAGCGCGGGCCGCAACAAGAGCGTGAAACTGAAGCGCGCCGGCTGCTATGCCGAGAACTTCGATGCGCAGAGCCACGACCTGCCCGCCCTGCCCGCGTTCGGCGAATATCGCGGCTTCCTGTTCGGCAGCCTCGATGCCGGCGTACCGCCGCTCGAAACGCATCTGGGCGAAGCGGCGAAGCTGCTGGACCTCGTTGCCGACCAGGGCCCGGACGGCTTCGAACTGGTGCCGGGCGCCGTCACGTTCACGTTCCAGGCCAACTGGAAGCTGCAGCTCGAAAACTGCTCCGACGCCTATCACTTCACCTCGACGCACCCTTCCTACATCCGCATCCTCGAACAGCGGCAGACCGCCAACACCGGCGTCGCGGTGAAATCGGTGTGGGAAAGCAGCGATTACTGGCGCGAGGACGCGCAGGGCGTGGCTGGCGGCAGCTTCAGCTTCCCGCACGGCCACGTGCTGAACTGGGGCATTTTCGGCGTAACCGAGGCGCTGCCGCTGTTCGAACAGGCCGAAGCGCTGGCCGAACGCCACGGCGCCGCCAAGCGCGACTGGATGTTCAACATGCGCAACCTGTCGATCTTCCCCAACCTGCAGATCGCCGAAAACGCATCGAGCCAGTTGCGCGTCATCCGCCCGCTGGCACCCGACCTCACGGAAATGCGGACATGGTGCATCGCCCCCAAGGGCGAAAGCGCGCAGGCGCGGCGCCAGCGGATCCGCCAGTACGAGGATTTCTTCAACCCCAGCGGCATGGCCACGCCCGACGACACCGTAAGCTACGAGAACTGCCAGCGCGGCTTCGCCAGCCGCGTCGAGCCCTGGCTGCAAGGCTATTCCCGGGGCACCACCGCCAGCAAGGCCGGGGGCAACCCCTTCTCGGACCTGATCGACATGAAGCCGGCGCGCAGCGTGCTGGCCGATGCGCAGCTTGGCGACGAGACGCTGTTCCAGAGCTACTATCGCGAATGGGCGCGCCGCATGGCGGGAGTGATCGGACAATGACCCTGTCGCTGAAAGACGCCGAAGCCATTCTCTATCACGAGGCGGAATGCCTCGATGAAAGCCGCTGGGACGATTGGCTGGATCTCTATGCGGAAGATGCCTGCTTCTGGATGCCGGCATGGAAGAGCGAGACCGAGACGACCACCGATCCCGAGGCCGAGCTTTCGCTGATCTATTACAAGGGGCGCAACAACCTGGCTGATCGCGTCTGGCGGGTGCGCTCCGGGCAATCGGTGGCCTCCACTCCGCGCATCCGAGCCGTCCACATGATAACCAACGTCAGGCTGGTGGGGGCCGACGAAGCGAGCGCGCAAGTCGCGGCGAATTTCGCGGTCAATCTGTTCGACAAGCGATCAGGCCGGACGCATACCTTTTTCGGGCACTACCGGCACGCGTTGCGGCGCGAGGGCGAGCGCTGGCTGATCGCTGGCAAGACGATCGTGCTGCTCAACGATACCATCCCCACCGTGCTGGACTTCTACTGCATCTGATCGAGGCGATGCCGGCCAAACTCATACCGGACCTGCGCTGCCGAAGGCATCTGCCGCTTGCCAACCTTTGCGTGGCAGGACAGGCTAGAAGTTAATCCCGCCCGATCCAACTGGATTACCGGCCCCAACGTGTTATCACGGTCTGGGTTGGTGGAGAGATTGACCATGAGACTGCAGCGAAACCTCACGACGATATTTCTTCTGGCATCGTCGACTGTGGCCATGGCCGAAAATCCTTCGCAGGCCGGCGCACAGGGCGACGTTTCGGTCACGATCTACAACAATGACCTCGCGCTAGTGCAGGATATTCGCAATGTTACCTTGCCTGCAGGGCGGTCTCGCCAGGAATTTCCTGATGTTTCCGCACAGATCCGGCCCGAAACGGTGACCCTGGCTGGCGAAGGTTTCGGCATCGTCGAGCAGAACTTCGACTTCGACCTGCTTTCACCATCGGCGCTGATGGAAAAGGCCGTCGGCCAGCAGGTAACGCTGCTGCGCACAAATCCCGCAACGGGCGCGGAAACGCGCGAGCGCGCCACCGTGCTCGCCGCCAATGGCGGGGTGGTGCTGCGGATCGCGGATCGCATCGAGGTGCTGCGTGACGATGGCCTGCCGGTGCGCGTCATCTTCGATACGATCCCGCCCAACCTGCGCGCCCGCCCCACCCTGAGCGTCACGCTCGACAGCGCCCGCGCTGGCGCCCGCCCGCTGACACTGAGTTACCTTACGCCGGGCATCGGCTGGAAATCCGACTACGTCGCCCTGTTCGACGAGACGGCCGGAAAGATCGACGTGCAGGGCTGGATCACGTTGACCAACGCCACTGGCACGACCTTTGCCAACGCCAGAACCCTGCTGGTCGCCGGCGATGTCGGATCAGTGCAGCAGAGGCCCCGCTTCCCCGAGCGGCGTCCCAACGGAAACGTGTCAGGCACGGAAAGCGGCGGCGCGCAACTTGGCGATCTTCACGTCTATCCGATCGAGGGGCGCACCACGATCGCCAACGCCCAGACCAAGCAGGTCAGCTTCCTCGATGCATCGGGCGTTCCGGCGCGCAAGGGCTACGAATACCGGAACTCGTGGCTGGGCAGCCAATCGGACGCCGAGAGCGCCGCGTCGATCCTGAAGTTCTCGAGCGCCAGGGCCAACGGCATCGGCGCGGCTCTTCCAGCCGGAACGGTGCGCGTCTATATGCGCGACAGCAAGGGCCAGGCCCAGTTCATCGGCGAAAGCCAGATCCCGCACACGCCGGGCGGATCGTCGCTGGCACTCCGCACAGGCGATGCGTTCGATGTGAAAGTACAGCCCGTGCTGGTCAAGCGCGACACGCTTACCACGGCTGAATGGGAGAGCTTCGCCCGCTGGCGGATCGTCCGCGCTGATGGAACTGCCGACATGGTCTATGGAGAGCGCCCCAAAACCTTCTTCCGCACCCAGATGCGCTACATCGTCACCAATGCCCGACCGGTGCCCGTGACCGTGGACGTGATCCAGAACGGACTGGCGCAATGGTGGTGGTGGCGCGACATCCGCATCCCGGAAGAGAGCCTGCCCGGTATTCAGGACAACGCCGACCAGCGGCGATGGGAAGTGCCCGTGCCCGCCAACGGCAAGACCGAACTGACGGTCACCTTCCTGACGCCCTGGTAAGGGCGATGCGCCATCTTCTGACCACGGCCCTGCTGGCCGTTGCGGCAGGACAGGCCCAGGCAGCGCCTCCGGTGGTGATCTCCGCCAGGCCCGACGCCGTCGCCGTGACGATCTATCGCGACCCTGAGCGCGGGGACAACGCGATCGACCGGGATGCCCCCGGCGCCTTCGCGCTGATCGCCGAGACCCGCACGGTGGAACTGCCCCCCGGTGTGGCGACCGTGCGCTTCGAAGGTGTGGCCGGAGGGATCGTCCCCCAGTCGGCCATCCTGTTTGGCACCAACCCGCGCGAGCGCAACCGCGACGCGGCGCTGCTTTCGCAGAAGGGGCTGGTCGATGCTTTCACCGGCCAGCAGGTGCTGGTGCGGCGCACCGATCCCGCGACTGGCAAGGTAACCGAGGAGCGGGCGACCATCCTTTCAAGCGCCGATCGCCTGGTGATCCAGACGCCGCGTGGCGCCGAGGCCGTCTATTGCTCAGGCTTGGCCCAGACCCTGATCTATCCGAATGCCCCCGCCGCGCTGTCCGCCAAGCCCGTCCTGACGATGACGACGAAGGAGCAGCCGGGCGGCAAGGCAACGATCACGCTGGCCTACATCGCCACCGGCTTCGACTGGGACGCCACCTATGTCGGAACCCTGGCGCCGGACGGGAAATCCCTTGGCCTGTTCGCCTGGCTGACAATGGCAAGCGCGGACGAAACGAGCTTCGTCGATGCGAACGCGTCGGCCGTGGCCGGCAGGATCAACCGCTCGCAGGACACCCGTGATGATACCGGTCGGCAGGCCCGCGAGGACGCTGGAAACCTTGACCGCCAGTCTGAATGCTGGCCGGCTGGAACCACCAGCGACCTCTCCGTACCGTCGCCCGTGGTCATGGCTCCCCCGGCGCCAATGGCCATGGCAATGCTGGGCGATGATATAGATAATATAATAGTGACGGCGCAACGCCGGCAGGAGCGCTTGGCGAACGTGCCGATCGCGGTAACGGCGGTCGCCGAGAATCTCGGTGACCTCAAGCTTTATCGCGTCCCGCTGCCCGTCACGGTTGCCGCGCGATCGCAGAAGCAGGTCGCTTTCCTGAACAAGCCGGAAATCAAGGGCGATCTGATCTACCGCTCGATCGTGCCGGACGATGATCCCGAGCTTCCGCAAACGGTGTACCGCTTCGTCAACCGCAAGGCGGACGGTCTGGGCGAGCCGTTTCCGGCCGGGAAAGTGATCCTCTATCAGGACAGCCCCTGGGGCCGGCAACTGATTGGTCAGACGACGCTGGCCGACAAGACCACCAACGAAGAAGTGGAACTCGTGCTCGGCGAAGCATCGGGCGTGACCGTGGAGACCACGGACACGCGCCTGAAAAAGGGGACGCGCTACAATCTGGTCATGCGCAACGCCAACCCGTTCCCGGTGCGCTTCGAGCTGGATTTCCGCAACCCGCCACGCATTCTTGCGCGGCCATCGGCGGGACGCGTGATCCGGAAGCCCGGCAAGATGATCTGGCAAACCACCCTACCGCCAAACAGCGAGCAGAATACCGCCTACGAAACCGCAGATCGCTAGTGATCGCCCTGGCTGCAGCCGTTGAAAGCTGCATTGGCGCCTCGCAAAACCCGCGTTTCGTTCAGGCGGCGATCCTTGGTTCCGGCCCGACGTAGTTGGACGCGGGCCGTATCAGCCTGCCATTGGCAACCTGTTCGCGCGCATGGGCGAGCCATCCCAGCGTTCGGCCCATCGCGAACACGCAGGTGAATTCGCTAGCGTCGAAGCCCAGCGCTTCGAGCAACAGCGCGGTGTAAAACTCGACGTTTGTTTGGAGCGATCGGTCCGGCTTGCGCTCGTGCAGGATCTGAAGGGCTGCCTGCTCCACCGCCTCGGCCAATGCCAGCCGGCCCGCATCGGGAGAGAGCCCTTTCAGCGCGCGCTTGAGCGCGTCCGCTCTTGGATCGCGCACCCGGTAGATGCGATGGCCAAAGCCCATCAGCCTGTCCCCCCCGGTCGAGGGCACTCTCGATCCAGCGCCGTGCGTTGGACGCTCCACCGATCGCGTCGAGCATTTCGATAACCGGCCCGGGTGCGCCGCCGTGCAGGGGGCCTTTCAAGGTGCTGAGCCCCGTCAGCACCGCCGACGTCAGTCCGGCCAGTGTCGAGGCCGTGACGCGCGCGGCAAAGGTGGAGGCGTTGAGGCCGTGATCGCAGACGGTGACCAAATAGGTGTCGAGCGCCGCGGCTTCTTCCAGCGTCGCCGTGGTTCCCCGCACCATCCGCAGCACGTCGGCGGCGTGGTCCGCCGCCGGATCGGGTGGCACCAGATCCTGATGCTGGCGCCGGCGCGCGACAGCGGCGGTGAACACCGATACTCCCGCCAGCAGCCGTAGGGCGGTCCGCAGATCATCGCCCTCGGGTATCCGCGCCAGCAAGGCACGGACGGTTTCGACCGGGTTCAGGCCAGGGGGCATGGAATGAGGCACCACAACATGCGCGAAGGCTTCAACCCGCGCCTCGCCCAACATCCTTTCCAGTCCGTCCAAGTCGGGCAAATCATCAAGGAACCCGTCGAGCAGCAGATGCGCCGCTTCCGCGAAACGCGTGCGCCCCGCCAGCTGGCCTAGTTCGAAGCCGCGGATCACCAGCCGTCCAGCGACACCATCGACATCGGACAGAACTGTGCGCGCGGCCACGACGCCTTCCAAACCTTCCGCCATCTTCTGCATCTCCTGGACTTGACGGGCACAGGATTCCGGCGGAAGTTGATTTGGTCAATCTTGATCAACTTAATCAATGTCTTGGCTTAAGCATGGCTGGCTGGTTGACCGCAGAAGAAGTGATGGCGCGGCTCGGCCTCCGGGCGCAGACGCTTTACGCCTACGTCAGTCGCGGACGGATCGAGGCGCGGCGGGACGCGGACGATCCGCGGCGCAGCCTCTATCGCGCCTCGGACGTCGACCGGTTGCAGAAGCGGCGTGCCCGTGGCCGGGGACAAGCCGCCGTGGCCGAAGAAGCCATCGCCTGGGGAGAGCCGGTGCTGGCATCGGCGATCACGACGATTGCAGACGGCAAGCTCTGGTACCGGGGCAGGAACGCCGCGTCGCTTGCCGAGACCGCAAGCCTCGAAGGCGTCGCGCGCCTGTTGTGGGACTGTGGCAATGAGCGGTTCCCGACACAAACCAACACGATCGCGCCGGGCCGTGCGCATGACCGGATGTTTCAAGCCCTTGCCTGGCGCGCTGCGACAAGCCCCGCCATGCGGGGACGAAGGCCCGAGGCGCTATACTTCGAAGCGGCAGCGCTGCTCGACCTTCTCGTGGATGCGGTGGCCGGAGGCTCGGGCGAAGGTCCGATGGATCAGCGGCTCGGCCGCGCGTGGGGGTGCGACGACGTCGGTACGGACCTTATCCGGCGGGCCTTGGTCCTGCTGGCGGACCACGAGTTGAATGCTTCAACTTTTGCAGCGCGCGTCACGGCTTCCACGGGAGCATCGCTGGCGGCCTGCGCGCTCGCCGGACTTGCCGCCCTGTCCGGCCCGCTCCATGGGGGGATCGCGACGCGCGTGCGCAGTTTCCTGACCGAAGCCGGCAAGGCTGACCCGTATGGAGCCGTGTCGGCACGTCTTGCTGCCGGCGCGGCACTGCCCGGCTTTGGACATCCCCTTTATCCTGATGGAGACCCGCGCGCAAAAGCGTTGCTGGCGGCCTTTGATCCGCTGCCAGAGCATCGCGCTCTCGCGGCGGCCGTGCTGGAGGCCACGGGCGAACTCCCCAACATCGATTTTGCCCTGACCGCGCTCACCGAGCTTGCCCATCTTCCCGAAGATGCACCGTTCCAGATTTTCGCGACCGCCCGGTGCACCGGCTGGATCGCACACGCCCTGGAGCAATCCCGCGCCGGGAAGCTGATACGGCCGCGAGCCAGATATGTCGGTGTGGCGCCCGATACGGCGTGAAGCACCGCGATGCGCTGGCGGGGCGGCGGCATGTGCTGCTTCGCGCCGGTCGCGCCGGCCAACGGTGTCGAAACGCCGCAGCAGACCGAACTCGCCAAGAAAATCCTGGGCAAGCCGGCGGGCCAGCCCCAATGTCCGCGCCTTTCTCGGTTTCATCTGCGAGGTATTTGCCGAGGCAAACCCGTGAGCGTTGCAGAAGTTCAAACGCCGGGAACGAAGGCCTTGATCCAGTTGAGGATTTCCGCACGGCGGCGGCTATCGTCGGTGATGTCCTCGTCCACCCCCAGTTGCCAGGCGAGGCCGGCATCCTGTGGCGCGGCGGCAAGGCCGGTCAGCACTTTGACATAGGCATCGAGCGCGGCGCGATCAGAGAAGAAGCCCTGCGCGATCATGTCGTCGGCATAAAGCGTGTAGAGCTGGACGAGCTGCGCAATGTCGAATTCCGGGTGGTACTGCACCGCCCAGACCTCGCTGCGCCCCACCGGCACGACCGCTGCCTGTACCACGCTGTGCGCGTTGGACGCGAGCAGCGTGGCGTTGTCCGGCAGGCGCGTGACTTCGTCGTAATGGATGCAGGGCGCATCGAACACCGCGCCCTTGCCCGCGAACATCGGGTGATCGGCACCCGCCGCCGTGCGCACGATCTTGCGCGCGAAGCCGACCTCGCGCCCGCGCGGGTTGTATTCGACCTGCCCCCCGGCGGCCATGACGGCGATCTGCAGGCCCCAGCAGCTTCCGAACACCGGCAGACCCGCTTCGGCCGCATCGCGCAAAATGGCGATCTGGTTGGTGACGGCGAATTCCTTGTCATAGGCATGAAGCGACGAACCGGTGACGACGAAGCCGTCGTAATCGGCGAACGAGCGGCCACCGGGGATAGCCCAATCCGCATCGGCCGCGTTGACCACGTCCAGATCGAAATCGGGAAAATGCGCCAAAATCGCCAGCGCGTAGATCTCGCTGGACGAACGCACGCCCAGCTCGGCGGCGCGCGCGCGCTTGTCGGCGGTATTGCCTTCCATCAGAAGCAGTCGTGTCATCGGGTATCTCTAGTGTTGCGATGGCAAGGTATCCGCGCGGTAACGCTGCGGCGGCACGCCCACCCAGCGGGTGAAGGCGCGCGTGAAATTGGAATGCTCGGCGTAACCCAGCCGCAGCGCGACCTGCGCGATCGAGCATTCGGGACGGGTGCGGAATTCCAGCATCGCCTGACGCATCCGGCATTCGTCGAGCAGTTGCTGGAAGGTCAGTTGGGCCTCGGCCAGCCGGCGCCGCATGGTGCGGCTCGACATGCCGATCTCGCTGGCGAGTTCATCCTGGTTGATCTCGCCCTGCGACATGCGCGCGAAGATCATCGCGGCCAGGCGATCGCGCGCGGGTTCGGCGCGGCGCTTGCGCGCGATCTGCGTCGACAGGTCCTTGAGATTGCTCCTGGCGTCCGATGGCGGCATCGCCGCATCGAGCATGGCAACCGGCAGGCTCAGCGAATTGACCTCGCCGCCAAAGCTCAGGCGGCTGAGCGGCATGGCAAGCCCGGTATCGCGGCGCGCGCATTCGAACCCCAGCTCGATTTCGTCCATCGCGTCGGGCACGGCCATGCGCACGATGCGGGCGACGATGCCAAGGCTGAACATGGCGTCATGGTGGCGCGGCCAGATGTCGGGATCGAGGATGCGGTAATTGACCGTTGCCGTCCCGTCCTTGACCTGAAAGTCCAGCGTGGTCGAATCCTGGAGCAGTTCGAAATGATCGGCAAAGCGGCGCAGGGCCGCGCCGAGCGTCTGTGCCGAGGTGATCGCGGTGCCGATCTCCCCCAATTGCGCAAGATCGTAGTTGAGGCCGATCGTCCATGTCGCGGCCGGATGATTGGCCCGCTCGCCAACGGATTCCGCCATGCGCGCGAAACGCTTGAGCGAGATGCGATTCGACGTGGCAACGTCGCCGTTGTCGAGACCTGCCCGGGCAAGGGCTTCGTCGGGTTCGATACCGAAAGCGGGCATGGAGTCGGTCCACCCGCAAAGCGCTTCGGCCTGTACTGCCGGTTGGCTCATGGCTACTCCCCTATACGATAGTCGGAATGCGATTCCCGATCTTGACAGGAGCGTAACGCAGCCCCGCCATTCCAAATTATCCGAAACAGTCATTGGATTGATACTTTCGATCAAATCCGGAGCTTGCTTTGATCGGGAATGCCACTTGGCCAGTCCTGCCAAGTGAACCTGCGGCCGCTGTCCTAGGAACTGGCACCTTCAAGGGGAGGGACTCGCATTGGCCCAGCAATACGACGTCGACAGTCCGGCAGCCGTTGTCAGCGCAATCGTGCTGGGCACGCTGGGCGTTCTTTCGTTCATCGTCCAGCCCGCGCTGGTTCAAGGCTTCGTCACCCACCTGCATGTCGGCGAACCGGAAGCGCTGAACCTTGCCGGCATCGAGATGCTGGGTGTCGCCATCTCCTCGATCGCCATGGCGCTGGGTTCGCACCGGTACGACTGGCGGCGAGTCATGGCGGCGGCGCTGCTCGTCGCGGCGCTGGGCAACGGCCTTTCGGCCATGGCATCCGGTGGCGGCACGCTGTGGACTGCACGCTTCATTGCCGGACTGGGGCACGGCGCGATCATCACACTGAGCTTCACCTTCGTCGGCCTGACGCGCAAGGTGGACCGCAACATCGCCTTGTATCTGGCTCTGCTGCTGACCTACGGCGCGATCGGCGTGTGGCGGATGCCGGCGTTTCTCGATCGGTTCGGCCTGCCGGCCCTGTTCTGGCTGTTCGCCGCCCTTCTCGTTCTCGGGCTAGCCACCGTGCGCAACGTGCCCCGCACGCACGAGGCGCGGGCCGAAATTCCTGAAGGCGCGCGTGATCTGCCGCATGGCATGGTTGCGGTCGCGCTGGCGGGCGTGCTCGCGTACAACATCGCGCAGGGCATCGCCTGGGCCGTGCTGTTCCTCGTCGGCATCGCGGCCGGTCTTGGCGAACAATCCGTGGCCGACGCGCTGTTCGCCTCGCAGGTGCTGGCGATCGGCGGGGCGCTCGCCTCGGTGTTTCTGGCCGGGGCACTGGCGCGCGACCGGGCGATCATGATCGGCATTCTCGGCGGCGGGGCGTGCATCGGGCTGCTGCTGGCCCATCCCGGCATCGTGCTGTTCGCGATCAGCGTCTGCGGCTTCAACGTGTTGTGGAATTTCGTCCTGCCGTTCATCCTCGGCACCGTGGGCGAGTTCGACACGCGCGGGCGCATGATCGGCCGTGCCGTGGCGATGCAGATGCTCGGCCTTGGCACCGGGCCGTTCCTGGCCGGGCTGCTGACCAACGGATCGAGCTATGCCCTGGTCGAACTGGCCTGCATCTTCTTCTTCCTTGCCAGTTTCGCGCTGCTGCTTCTGCCGATGCAGGCGCACCGCCGCCTGCTCGCGCCGCAGGGCTGAGCGATACCGCACGCAAGGCGCGGGCGGCATCTGCAAAACGGAAATGTCCCGATCTGCCAAGCGTGACGGGACGCATCGGTATCTCCTGCAATCGACACCGGCGCGTCAGCCGCATGGCGACGGTCCGGGCGACACAGGGAGACTACGCAATGACGCAGCCGTATCATCGACTGTTCCAGGCTTCGCCGATGGCCATCGCGGCGGCCATCGCGGTCATCAGCGCCACACCGGCCTTCGCCGAGACGCAGCCGGCCGCGGAAGCGACCGAAGCGCCGCAGCAGGGCTTCGGCGATATCGTCGTCACCGCCAACAAGCGCAGCGAGAACCTGCAGAAAGTCGGCATCTCGGTCTCGGCCTATTCGGGTGACCAGCTCAAGGCGCTGGGCATCACCGATACCACGCAGATCACGCAGCAGATCCCGGCGTTCCAGTTGAACGCGTGGTCACCCAACGTTACGATCTTCAACCTGCGCGGCATTTCGCAGAACAACTTCACCGATTACCTCGAAGCGCCCGTCGCGGTGTATATGGACGATGCCTACATGGGCTCGATCAACGGCATTTCCGGCCAGTTGTTCGATACCAAGCGCGTGGAAGTGCTGCGCGGCCCGCAAGGCACCCTGTTCGGCCGCAACGCCACCGGCGGCCTGGTCCACTACATCAGCAACGATGCCAGCCAGGCCGATTTCAATGGCTATGCCGAAGCCAGCTATGAACGCTTCAACCGGCGCGCGCTGGAAGGCGCGGTCGGCGGATCGATCACGCCGGGGCTGCGCTTCCGCGTGGCCGGGCGCGTGGTCAAGGCGGATGGCTATATCAAGTCCGCCGCCGCCCTGCCCGGCACTTTCGACGGCAACGGGCAGGATCTGGGCGGCGAAAACGCCTGGGCCTTGCGCGGCACCGTGCAGGCCGACATCGGCAGCGACGGCAAGCTGGACCTGTGGTTTAAGCACAGCGAGGACAACCACGTCGCCACCGGCGGCTATGTCTTCGACAACTGCGATCTGCTCGCCAACGGCTATTGCCACGTCAATCCGGCCGGCCTCAGCGACGGCACCGGCGGCGTCATCAACGGCATCACCGGCGCCAAGGCCAGCCCTTACCAGAACTTCTCCAACGATCGCGGCAACTTCGATCGCCGGACCGACATCTATCAGGGCAAGCTGGTCAAGAAGTTCGGCGGCGTGGAACTGACCGCCATCACCAACTACACCGATCTCAAGAAGTCCTATGCCGAGGATGGCGATGCCCTTCCCGTCACCGTCATCCAGTTCCTCACCACCGCGCGTTACAAGCAATTCAGCCACGAATTGCGCCTTTCGGGCGACAGCGGCCCCTTCCGTTGGCAGGCGGGCGCCTATTACCTCAACATGAAGATCGCCGGCTCGCTCACCACCATCGGCGCGCCGGTGCTGGGCACCGCCTTCGCCATCAACGGCGCGGCCAACGATCCGCGCGTGGTCGAGGACTATAAGCTGCGGTCGAAGAACTGGTCGTTGTTCGGCCAGGGCGAATACGATCTGTCCGACAAGCTGACCGTGATCGCCGGGGTGCGCTATTCCAAGGACAACAAGTCGATCGACTATACATCGCGCCTGATCGACACGGGCTTCCCGACCGTGGTGCGCGCCACGGACGAAGCGTTTGCGGCCGTCGTTCCCGGCATCAACCGCATCAAGTATGGCGACTGGGCGGCCCGCGTTGGCCTGAACTACAAGCCCAATCCCGATACCCTGCTGTTCGTATCGTGGAACCGCGGCATCAAGGGCGGCAACTGGACGCTGAGCGCGGACGTGACGCCCGCCAACTTCCGCCACGATCCCGAACGGCTCAATTCGTTCGAGGGCGGCGTGAAGTGGTCCAACGCCGATCGCACGCTGCGCGCCAACCTGACGGCCTATCACTATATCTACGACAACTATCAGGCGTTCTCGGTACTGGGCGGCCTGCCTCAGGTGAGCAACAGCGATGCGCGGGCCACGGGCACGGAGCTGGAAGTGTTCTGGCAGCCGGTCAAGCGGCTCAACGTGAACCTTGGCGCGACGTGGGAAACCACCAAGGTCAAGCAGATCCTGGGGCCGGGCAGCCAGATCGGCCCCGAATTCTTCCCCGGCGCGCCCGATGCCCAGTATTGCGCCAATCAGCGTGACGGCACCTTCCTGTGCACCTATCCGCAGAAGGCGATCACGGACGCCAAGCTGCCCAACGCGCCGAAGTTCAGCATCAATTACCTGTTGCGCTACAATATCGACGCTTTCGGCGGCAACCTGGCGGCGCAGTTCGATGGCGTGTGGTACGATGACCAGTATCTGGAAGTCACCAACGGCGCTTCCTCGCTGCAGAAGGCCTACAACGTCTCGAACGCGTCGCTGACCTGGACCACCGCCAACGACCGCCTGTCGGTCCAGGTGTTCGGGCGCAACGTGTTCGACAAGGCCTACCGCGCCTACACGCTCAACCTCGGCATTCTCGGCACCACGTCGGTCTATGCCAAGCCCGCCACGTATGGGGCGAGCGTGACGGTGCGCTGGTAACACCCGACATGAGGGCGACGCCGGGCCGGGTTTTCCGGTCCGGCGCTGCCCCCTGCCGGCCGCCCCGGACTATCGGGCGCTTTGCAATTCTGGCCATTCACCCCTCAGCGCAAAAGGAATTGATCCTAAGCATCATGCTGCGCTGCAACTGCGGCCTTCGATCAATTGCATTTTCGGGACGGGCCATAGCTTTCGTTTCGTGAACAGAAGCCGGCCGCGACGATTCAGCGGCGGCATGAACAGGGGAGTTCATCATGGGGGTCCACCGCACATTGGGACGCAGGTTCGGCCTGCTCGGTACGTCGATGCTGGGGGCGATGATCGTCGCCGCGCCGGCCTTCGCGCAGGAAGCGCCGCAATCCGCCACGGAAGGCACGAACGACGCCAGCGGCGAAATCATCGTCACCGCCACGCGCAAGTCCGAAGCATTGAGCAAGGTTCCGCTGAGCGTCAGCGCCTTTTCGACCGAAACGCTCGACAAGCGCGGCGTGCGCGATTTCAGCGACGTGATCCGCCAGACGCCGGGTGTGGTGTTCGAAGCCACCAACACCACCACCAACATCGCGATCCGCGGCATCAATTCCACCGTCGGCGCGGCGACCACCGGCGTCTACATCGACGATACGCCGATCCAGGTCCGCGCGCTCGGCTACAGCGGCGGCAACGCCTATCCGGTGATCTTCGATCTGGAACGCATCGAAGTGCTGCGCGGCCCGCAGGGCACGCTGTTCGGCGCGGGTTCGGAAGGCGGCACGATCCGCTTCATCTCGCCCCAGCCGAGCGCCACCACCACCTCTGGCCGTATCCGCTCGGAACTCTCCTTCACCGAAGGCGGCGCGCCCAGCTATGAAATCGGCGCGGCGTTCGGCACGCCGATCGTGCAGGACAAGCTGGCGATCCGCGCCAGCGGGTACTACCGCCGCGATGGCGGCTACATCGACCGGGTGCGCTTCGAGGACAAGTCCGTCGTCCAGAAGAACGCCAACTGGAACGAATCCTACGTAGGCCGCGTGGCGCTGGCATGGACACCCACGCCGCAACTGACGATCACGCCCTCGGTCGTGTTCCAGAAGCTCAACACCAACGACAGCGGCGAATCCTGGGACAACATCGCGGCCGACCAGACCCAGCCGAGCGTGCCCTTCTCCGACTATGCGAACAACAAGCTGCTCAACGGCAACCGCGTCCGCGAATGGAGCAAGGACCGCTTCGTGCTGCCCTCGCTCAACATCCGCTATGACCTGGGCGGCGCGGACCTGATCGCGATCGGTTCCTATTTCGACCGCAAGCAGACGTTCGTGTCGGACTACACCACCTTCGACCAGAGCCTGTTCACCGGCATCACTCTGCCGATCTTCCCCAACCAGTCCGCATTCAGCGACTTCGTGAACACCCAGAAGAACTGGACCGGGGAACTGCGCCTGCAATCGACCGCCAAGGATTCGAAGATCTCGTGGGTCATCGGCACGTTCTACCAGCAGGCCAAGCAGACCTCTATCCAGCAGGTCAACGACACGTTCTTCTACCAGTACGCGCCGTTCCTCGCCGGCATCCTCCCGCCCTTGGTCAACGGCAAGCTGATCTATGATCAGGCCACCACGTCGAAGGACACGCAATACGCGGTCTATGGCCAGGTCAATTACAAGCCGGTCGACCGGCTGACGCTGACGGTCGGCCTGCGCTATGGCGAAACCAAGTTCGCGATCAACTCCTTCGCGCAAGGGC
This sequence comes from Novosphingobium sp. LASN5T, assembly GCF_003856955.1. NCBI lineage: Bacteria > Pseudomonadati > Pseudomonadota > Alphaproteobacteria > Sphingomonadales > Sphingomonadaceae > Novosphingobium > Novosphingobium sp. LASN5T. Next base: position 110,187 of record NZ_RQSI01000007.1, on the reverse strand, counting down.
CGGTGGTCGGCCCGTCGGTCACCGACGTCGGCACGCAAAAGGAACATCCGTTCACGCCCAAGTTCGGCATCGATTTCCAGGTGACCGACCGCACGCTGATCTACGGCTCGGTGTCCAAGGGCTTCCGTCCAGGTGGCTACAACCCGCAGGTCGGTTCGCCCTGCGGACCCGAACTCGCCTCGCTCGGCTATCCCGGCGGTCGCCCCAAGCTTTACAATTCGGACTCGGTGTGGAGCTACGAACTGGGCCTCAAGACGCGCGTTGCGGACGGGCGGCTGGGCATCCAGGGCAGCGCCTACCAGATCGACTGGAAGAACATCCAGCAGTCGGTTGCGCTCAATTCCTGCGGCTTCCAGTTCACCGGCAACCTTGGCAACGCGCGCAGCCGCGGCTTCGACCTGCAGCTTGACCTGAAGGTCAGCGAGCAGTTCTCGCTCCAGGCCGAAGTCGGCTATACCGACGCCAAGTTCCTCAACACCTTCCTGGGCGGCCCCAGCGCGACGGTGCCTTCGGTGACCAAGGGCAACCACATCGCCTCGCCGCCGTGGACCGTGTCGGTGCATGGCCAGTACGACATCCCGCTCGGCGAGAACAAGGCCTACGTCCGGACCGACTTCGACTACCGCGCCTATCAGAGCGCGCTGACGCCGGGCATCGATCCGCGCAACGGCGGGTCCGACCCGACGCTGTCCAACCCGCCGGCGGTGAAATCGTGGTCGATGCGCGCAGGCTACCGCTTCAGCGGCGTTGATGTCTCGGTGTTCGTGAACAACCTGCTCAACCAGCACATCTGGGCCGGGCGGCGTTCGCGCGACAACGGCTTGTCCACGATCTACCGTTCGAACATCGTGCGTCCGCGCACGTTCGGCCTGACCGCCGCCTACAGCTTCTGAGGCGACGGCCAGCAAATCGAAAAGACGACAAGGGGGAATACCGACGATGGCTGCTCACTGGAAACACCTGCTTGCGGCGACCAGCCTCGTCGGCCTCCTTGCAACGGGCGGCGCAGCCGCCGCGCGTGCGCCCGCGAAAGCCGCTGCACCGCGAACGGCGGACATCCGTTTCATCAACGGCCACATCTACACACCCACCGGCTGGAAGACCGCCATGGCGGTGCGTGACGGCAAGATCGTTTCGCTCGATACGCGCACGCCCGCGCGGCAGGTGATCGATCTCAAGGGCCAGACCGTGCTGCCGGGCCTGTACGACATGCACGTCCACCCGATCCTGCAGGCCAAAGGCGGCGAGGGCCGCTGCCGCGTCCCGCAGGATGCCAACGCGGCCAAGCTGCTCGAACTCGTTACCGCCTGCATCAAGCAGGCGAAGCCGGGCGAATGGGTGACCGGCGGCCAGTGGCAGGCCTCGCTGCTCGAAGGCACGCCGATCACCGCCGCGACGCTCGACGCCATTTCGCCTGACAACCCGCTGATGCTGTTCGATGTCAGCGGCCATAGCGTGTGGGCCAATTCCAAAGCGCTTGCCGCCGCCGGCATCACCGACACCACGCCCAACCCCGAAGGCGGGATCATAGAGCGCGATGCGGCGGGCAAGCCAACCGGCGTGCTGCGCGAAACGGCGGGGCGGCTGGTTACCGGCAAGGTGCCGGCGCAATCGCGCGAGGAAACCGGGAAAGTCCTGCGCGAACACCTCGCGATGCTCGCGTCCTATGGCGTCGTTGGCTATGTCGAGGCGATGGCCTTCCGCGACGATCTGGAAGTCTATGCGGACCTGGCCGACAAGGGGCTGCTGAAGCAGCGCGTGCAGGCCTGCATCGCCTATTCCGAAGCTGGACAGGCCAATCCCGATTTCGACCGGACCGTGGCCGACCGCGCCAAATACGCCCGGCAGCTGTTCAACGCCAACTGCATCAAGGTCTTCGCCGACGGCGTGCCGACCGAAAGCCACACCGGCGCCATGCTGGGCGACTATCAGGCCGGCCAACCCAACGCCCCGGCCCGCGGACTGCTGCTGTTCGATCCGGCACAGATGGCGGCCAATCTGGTCAAGTGGGACAAGCTGGGCGTGACCGTGCTGTTCCACGCCGCCGGCGACCGGGCGGTGCGCTCCGCGCTCGATGCCATCGCCGCCGCGCGCAAGGCCAACGGCATGGGCGGCCCGATCCACCAGGTTGGCCATTCCACCTTCGTCGACCCGGCCGACCTTCCCCGCTTCAAGGCGCTCAAGGCGGCGGTCGAATATTCCCCCTACCTGTGGGACCCGCAGCCGATCAACGACGACATCACCAGCGCCGTAGGCGAACCGCGCATCGATCGCGTCTGGCCGATCCGCGAAGGGTTCGAGGCGGGCGCACTGGTCATCGCCGGGTCCGACTGGGCGGTCGTGCCCAAGCCCGATCCGTGGATCGGCATCGAAACCGCCGTCACGCGCCGCAATCCCGGCGGCGGCACGCGCAGCTTCGGCCTGAAGGAAGCGATCACCCTGCCCCAGGCGATCACGATGTTCTCGATCGATGCCGCCACCCGGCTCGGCACCGCCGCCACCGCCGGATCGCTGGAAACGGGCAAGGTCGCGGATTTCATCGTGCTGGACCGCGATCCCTTCGCCGGTCCGCCCACCGCGATCCATGACACCCGCGTGCTCGAAACCTGGGTGGGCGGCACGCGCATCTACCAGCGCGCGAAACCCTGATCGATGCGCCGGCTGGCGATCGCCCTCACCCTTGGCGTGCTGGCGATCGCCGGTTGCGGGCGCGCGCCCGACCAGCCACCCGCGCAGGCGGCGGCCGCGATCGCGGCGGTCGAACACGACGCGACCGGATGGCCGAGCTATGGCGGGCAGCCTTCGGGCACCAAATATTCCGCGCTCGACCAGATCAACCGCGGCAACGTCGGCTCGCTGCAAGTGGCCTGGACGTATCACACCGGCGAAATCTCGTCCGGCACGAACGATACCGACGCCACCGTCAGCGAACTGACGCCGGTCTATGCCAACGGGCATCTCTATATCTGCACGCCGTTCGGGCGCGTCGCCTCGCTCGATCCGGCAAGCGGCCGGCAGGTCTGGTCGTTCGATCCGAAGAAGCCGCGCAGCGGCAACATGTATGCCGAGAACTACTGCCGGGGCGTCGCCTACTGGGAAGCACCGGACCCGCAGGCCCGCGCCGCCGAGTGCGGCAAGCGCGTGCTACTGGCCGGGCAGACGGGCATGCTCCTGGCGATCGACGCCGACCGGGGCCGCGTGTGCCCCGGCTTCGGCCAGGGCGGGCGCATCAACCTCGCCGCGCTGGACTACAAGGGCGAAGGACCGCTCGCCAACACCTCGCCCCCGGCGATCTATCGCAACGTGGTGATCGTCGGCGCTTCGGTCACCGACAACAAGTTCCGCAACTCGCTCGACGGTATCGTCCGCGCGTTCGACGTCGTCACGGGGCGCGAGCTGTGGAGTTGGAACCCGATCCCGCCCGGACTGTCGGACCGGACCGGCGCGGCCAACACCTGGGCGCCGATCTCCATCGACGCGCAGCGCGGCTGGGTGTTCCTGCCCACCGGCAGCGCCAGCTGGGACACGCTGGGCATCAACCGCATCAACGCGATACCGGACGCGAACGCCGTCGTCGTGCTGGATGCGCAGACCGGCCGGCGAGTGTGGTCCTATCAGACGATCCATCACGATCTGTGGGACTACGATCTGCCCGCCATGCCCACGCTGGCCACGATCGAACACCAGGGCCGCCCGGTCGATGCCGTGATCCAGGGCACCAAGACCGGCAATATCTTCGTGCTCGATCGCCAGACCGGCAAGCCGCTGTTCCCGGTGCGCGAAATGCCGGTGCCCCGAAGCGACGTGCCCGGCGAACGAGCGTCACCAACCCAGCCGATGCCGATGCTGCCACACCCCGTCACCTCGCAGGCGCTCACCGCCGATCACGCCTGGGGCGCGATCGGGTTCGACAGGTGGCGCTGCAAGACGAAGCTGGCAGCGTTCCGCAACGAAGGCATGTTCACCCCGCCAAGCATCAAGGGCTCGCTCCTGCACCCCAGCTTCCTCGGCGGCACCAACTGGGGTGGCATTGCCTACGATCCCAACACCGGGCTGGCCGTGGTCAATTCTTCCAACCTCGTCTCCTCGGTAATCCTCAAGCCGCGCGCCGAATACGATGAAAAGCGCGACAAGCGGCCGGGCGTCTCGGTCTATGAAATGCGCGGTTCGCCCTACGTCATGCTGCGCGAAGTGCTGCTCTCCCCGCTGGGCGCGCCGTGCAATCCGCCGCCGTGGGGCCAGCTGACCGCGATCGACATGAGGACCGGGCAGACGCGCTGGCAGATCCCGTTCGGCCGCATCCGCTTCTCGTCCGGCCTTTCCTCCCCCGCCTCGTGGGGCGCGCCCAACCAGGGTGGCCCGATCGTGACGCGCGGCGGCCTGATCTTCATCGGCGCCAGCCTCGACAGCCGTTTCCGCGCCTATGATATCCAGACCGGGCGCGAGGTGTGGAGCGCGCGGGTTCCCGCACCCGCCACGGCTACGCCGATGACATTCCGCCATACCGACGGGCGGCAGTACGTGGTCGTCGCCGCCGGCGGCCATGGCGGATTTGGCACACCGCTCGGCGATGCGCTAATCGCCTATGCCCTGCCTCGAAAGGATTGATCCGATGCCCCGTATCGTTCCTGCCCTGATCGCGCTTGCGGTGGCGTGCATGCCACTGGCGGCCAACGCCGGCCCGCCCGCGTGGCGCGCCAAAGTCGAAACCTTCGCCGCCACCCATTTCAAGCACACCGCGTGGGGCTTCGCCCATTCGCGGCGCGACTATGCGCTGGCATCGGCGCTGGCGGCCGAGGACCATGCCACGGTCGATGACGATGTGCTTTATGCTGCAGCCATGCTGCACGATATTGCAGCCTTCGCACCATGGGAAGACGCCAAGAAGGACCATGCCGATCGCGCGGTCGAGCTCCTGCCCGCCGTGCTACGCGATGCGGGCTTTCCGGAGGCGAAGATACCGGCGGTGCTGGAAGCCACCCGCACGCACATGTTCGACCGCAAGCCGGTCGCGCCCGAAGCCGTCTATCTGCACGATGCCGATGCACTCGACTGGCTCGGCGCGATTGGCGTCTATCGGCTTGTTTCGCTGGTCGATGCGAACGGCGGACAGCCCGATGGAGCGGCCACCGTCGCGCAACTGCGCACCTTTCTCGCGGCGGTTCCGGCAGGCGTGGTCAGCCCCGCCGCCAAGCGGGCGCTACCGGGGCGCGAAGCCTGGCTCAAATCATTTCTGGAAACGCTCGGCGCGGAAAGCGATGGGATGAAGCAGCTTTAGGCGGTATGGACAAATTCCGGCCTGGCCGGAACGGCAGCTATCCGAGAATTTTCCGTGGGGTAGGCCTTTCCGAAAACGACAAATACATGTCATTCCGATGCCGCCCTGGGACGAAACCTGCCAATTTCCGCCATTCAAAATGTCGTTCAAGGCCCGCTGACTTTGCGGAGAATTAGTCGCTTGCGCCCCCCGTCTGAAAACCGTCGCTGGTAAATGTTGGCTGCGTTGTGCCCGCGAGAGGAATAATTCGATTGGCGATGTAGGCTGCCGCGAGGGCGACTGCCCCTACAAAAAGAGCGCCTACCCATTTGGGCGTTGCGAACGGCAGCAAGTCGAAAACAACTTGCATAGCGGGACCGGCGATTGCTCCCATCAGAATGGCCCGTTTCAGATTGATCCAGCTTTTCCAGCGACCGATTGTGAGCCTCACCGCAAAGACCAACAGAATCGCCCAACTGACGACGGAGATGGCGAGCAAGGTTAGGCTGCGATTTGAAGCCGCAATCCGGATGTCGAGCACCCTTCCATCGCTGAGCCAGATCAGGAATAGAACCAAAACCAGCATCGCAATGAATAACGCAGCTTTGAGCGTAGACAGAAACTTGGACTTGAATTGGTGCATAAGGCTCACATTAGCAAGCCTGTGAGTATTCACAATATAGAACGATGCGGGCGAAATCGCGCAAATGCAGTTGCATGAACGTCCGCATTCCGCGACGCGACAACTAAAACTGGACTGTTCGCTCCCCCTAACCCCGTTGCCGTTCCGTCCCTTGCCGGCGATTCCCGATAGCTGTCGGCCCTCCTGAGCAGGATTTGTCCACGTGCCCTATGCAACATCGCTTTCGCGATAGCGCTTTGGCGTGGTGCCGAAATAGCGGTTGAAACTGCGCACGAAGCTGGCGCTTTCGGAATAGCCGACGGCCAGCGCGATTTCGGCCACGCCGCGCTGGCTCTGGCGCAGCAGGCGCGCGGCGGCGTTCATGCGCCGGTCCTGCACGATCTGCCGCCAGCTAACGCCTTCCGAACGCAGCCGGCGGTTCAGCGTGGCGACCGAGATGCCCAGCGTCTCGGCCGCCTCCTCCAGCGTGGGCGTCGTATCCAGCGGGCTGGTCTCCAGCAGGCGCATCAGATAGCCCGAAGGGCATAGCGCGTTCTCGGTATCGGCGGCGCGGCGGCGCAGGTGCTCCTCGATGATGGGGAACAGCGCCGCATCCAGTACCCCTCCGCGCTTGTCGAGAAAGCGGTCCTCGAACGAGAACGAATTGGTGTCCTGGTCGAAATAGACATCGCACCGGAAGAAATCGCGATAGGCGCGATAATCCCCGTCGCGCGCGTGTTCGAAGCGCACTTCCACCAGTTCGAAATCGGACCCCACATAGTTGCGAGCGAAGGTGTGCATCGCGGCGACGGAAAATTCCGCATCCTGCCGCCGCTTCTGCAAGGTCTGGTCGGTGATGACGTATTCGAACGTGGCAATGCCGTCTTCTTCGACAAAGCCGTTGCGCGCGGCCTGCTGCATCGTTTCCAGCAGCGAGGTGAAGCCCCGGAATGCCGCGCGCAGCGTGGGCGCGCTGAGGAACAGGAAGCCCAGCGGACCAAGGCTGTCCGATCCCGCAAGCCGCCCGGCATAGAGCCCGAAATGCGGGTTGTTGGCCCTGATCGCCGCGATCTCGAAGAAGGAGAGGAAGTCCTCCAGCGCGATGACGCCCTTGGGATCGTCAAGATCATCACGGCGCAGGTTGTACATAGCCAGCAGCGGTTCCGGGCTGCATCCGGTGAGGACAAGGCAGTTGGCGACGTGGCGCAGCACCTGAATCGAAATCGTCGGCTTGCTCATGCCACGGTTGCCTCCCTCCGGCGGGATCATTCCATAGCATCGCCCCGGAGGACAGGGGCATGCGCTGTTTGGCCGATATTGCCAAATCGGCGCGCCTGCAAACTTGGCCGATGATGCAAAGACAGCGGTCGGGCGGCGCAGTCTGCTGCGCGGCGAAAGGAATCCCGGATGACAAGCCGATCCCGCTCCCTACCCCTTCTGGCCATGGCGCTGGCCAGCGTGGCGCCAACAACCGCCAAGGCGGCCGAAGCCCCAGCCAAAACCGACGCCAATCTCCTGTTCGTGAATGGCACGGTCCTGACGCCGCAAGGCACCGCCGAGGCGATCGCCGTGCGCGATGGTGCGATCGTCGCGGTCGGCTCCAGCGCCGATGTGCTCAAGCTGCCCCATGCCGGCGCCACCACCGTCGATCTGCAGGGCCGCACGCTGATGCCCGGCCTCTACGACATGCACGTCCACGTCTATCCGGCGGGACAGGCCAAGCTCGCGTGCAAGATTCCGCAAGGCGCGGGTGCGCCGGTCATCTTCGCCACGGTCAAGGCCTGCGCCGCCAAGGCAAAGCCGGGCGCATGGATCACGGGCGGAAGCTGGGTCGCCGCGGCGCTGAAGCCCGGCGAACAGACGCGGCAACTGCTGGACAGGGCCGCGCCCGATAACCCGGTCATGCTCGATGATGAAAGCCTCCACAGCGTCTGGGTCAATTCCCGCGCGCTGCAACTGGGCGGCATCACGCGCGCCACGGCCAATCCTGCCGGCGGCGTAATCGATCGCGATGCGAAGGGCGAGCCGACCGGCGTCCTGCGCGAAGCGGCCGCGCGCAACCTGCTGGCGGTGCTGCCGCCGGTTCCGATCGACCAGCAGGTCGCGGCGATCAAGGCCGCGACGGACGAGATGCTGTCCTATGGCATCATCGGCTTCACCGATGCCGCGATCCGGCGCGACGGGGCCGAGGCCTATGCCCGTTTCGCCGCCACCGGCGGCCTCCGGCAATATGCGCGCGGGTGTGCGGTGTGGGGGCCGAATTCGGGCGGGAGCGAAGGCCTTGTCGCCGCGCGGCAGGACTATTCGAAAGGCCGCTTCCAGCTCGATTGCGTGAAGATGTTCCTCGATGGCGTGCCGCTGGAAGGCCGCACGGCGGTGATGCTGCAACCCTATGAACCCCGCCACGGGGAACATGGTTCGGATGGTACGGGTGGTGAAAAGGGCTTGATGATGGTGCCGCCCGACAAGCTTAATGCCGCCGTCACCGACTTCGATCGGCAGGGCCTGCTCGTAAAGTTCCATGCTGCCGGCGATGGCGCGGTGCGCGAAGCCGCCGATGCCATCGCCGCCGCGCGCAAGGCCAACGGCTGGGGCGGACAACACCACGAGGTGGGGCACAATACCTTCATCGATCCCGCCGACGTACCGCGCGGGCGCGAACTGCACTTCACCTGGGAGCTTTCGCCCTACATCTGGTGGCCGACGCCGATCACCTCGGTCGATATCGCCGCCGCGGTCGGGCCTGAACGGATGAAGCGGTTGTGGCCGGCGCGCGATGTCATCGAAAGCGGCGCCAACGTCGTGACCGGGTCGGACTGGCCGGTGGTGCCATCGGTCAATCCGTGGCTGGCGCTGGAAACGCTGGTCACGCGGCAAGTGCCGGGCGCCACCGGCGCACCGATCAACGAAGGGCAGCGCATCACGCGCGAACAGGCGCTGGCGCTGATGACGCGCAACGCCGCCGCCGAAATGGGCCGGCTCGATCGTGGCGGCACGATCGAGGTCGGCAAACTGGCCGACGTGATCATCGTCGACCGTAATCCGCTGACCGCGCCGGTCGGCACGATCCACCAGGCCCGGGTAATCCGCACCTACATCGCGGGCGAACTCGTCTGGTCCAGCGAAGGGAATGCCAAGCCGTGACCACTCAACCCCTGTTCCTGACAGACGAACGCACGTTCTGGCACAGCACCGGCGTACAAGCGCTGTTCCTGCCGATCGGCGACTGGGTGGAGCCGCCCTCGGGCAGCTATGGCGCTGACACGCCGGGATCGAAGCGGCGGCTGGTCAACCTCGTCCGCGCCGCCGGGTTCGATACGAAGCTGACCGTGTCGAGCGCACCGTCCGCCACGCGCGACGACCTGCTGCGCGTTCATCCCGCCAGCTATGTCGATGCCTTCAAGACGCTAAGCGACGCGGGCGGCGGGGAACTGGGCCTGTTCGCGCCGTTCTCGAAGGGCGGCTATGAAATCGCCACGCTGTCGGCGGGCCTGGCCATCGATGCGCTCGACGCGGTGCTGACGGGCCGCGCCCGCAACGCCTATGCGCTGTGCCGGCCCGCCGGGCATCACTGCCTGGCCGATCAGTCCATGGGCTTCTGCCTGCTCGCCAACATCCCGATCGCCATCGAAACGGCGAAAGCGCGGCATGGCCTTGGCAAGGTCGCGGTGCTCGACTGGGACGTCCATCACGGCAACGGCACGCAATCGATCTTCTACGATCGCGACGACGTGCTGACGATCTCGATCCACCAGGATCGCTGCTTCCCGCCGGGCTATTCGGGTTTCGAGGAGCGTGGCGAAGGCAAGGGTGCGGGCTTCAACCTCAACGTGCCCTTGCCGGCGGGCAGCGGGCACGAGACCTATCTCTACGCGCTGGAGCAGGTGGTGATCCCGGCACTGCGCGATTACGCGCCCGATATGATCGTCGTCGCCAGCGGGCTGGACGCCAACGCGGTCGATCCGCTGGCGCGCCAGCTGCTGCACAGCGACAGCTTCCGTGACATGACGGCGCGTATCGTCGCGCTGGCCGACGAACTGTGCGGCGGGCGCCTCGCGGTCATTCATGAAGGTGGCTATGCCGAAGCCTACGTGCCGTTCTGCGGCCTCGCCATTCTCGAGGCCCTGGCCGGCGAGCGCAGCGCCGTGATCGATCCGGAACTGGATTTCTTCCAGGCCCAGCAGCCTGACGAACGCATGATCGCGTTCCACAAGGTGCTGATCGACGAAATGCGCGGGCAACTGGGTTTCTGACCTTTCCCGCCGCCGCTCCCCTCGTAGCGGAGCGGAAGGACCGCCCGCCCTCGCCCGCCGAGGGCGCACTGTGCAAGGACGGTTGCGGCATGGATCGTTCCCCGATCCTTGCACGCCTCCGTCCGCGCACGCGGTTCGGATCAACCGGCCGAAGCGTTCAGCGCAGCTTTAGCCTCCTCGGTCAGAGTAAGTTCCGCCGCCCCGCAGTTCTCCGCTAAATGCGCGGTGCTGGACGTCCCTGGGATCAGCAGCAGGTTCGGTGATCGCGCCAGCAGCCACGTCAGGGCCACCTGCAGCATCGCACTGACCGAAGCTGGCACGCGTCTTTTCGCAAGGCTCTCTCCGGCGATTGCGGAGAACGAGGCCGCCGTCGATACCGCGCAGGCCGCCAGCGACCAGCCCTCCGGTAGGCTGCGGCTGAACGCGCCCGCGAATGTCGCGCGGACGGTGTTGCCGGCGATTGTGCCGCCTTTCCTGAAGACGCATCCCCGGGTCCGTATCGAGGTGACGGTGGAAGACGGCTTCGTCGACATTCTCGCTTCCGGCGCGGCCGCTTATCCGCAGGCTCAGGATTGTTCGAGCCTTCCCGCCGCGAAGTCGCGCGCGAGCGCGATAAAGGCCTGGAAGGCCGCAGAGGAATTGCGCCGATTGGAATAATAGAGGCACAGCGGCACGAGCGGCGGCGTCCAGTCTTCGAGAATGCGCACGAGCCGCCCCGCTACAATGTCATCGCGTATATCGGCTTCCATGAAATAGCCGATCCCGGTGCCGTTAGTTGCCGCGATCCGGGCCAGGGAGGCCTCGTCGAGGGTGATCGGGCCCTCGACATCGAGCTGCAATTCTTCGCCGTCCTTTTCAAACCGCCATCGGAACAAGGCGCCATTGGAAAGCCGCACGCGAAGACAGGGATAAGCGAGCAACTCCTGCGGCGCCCGGGGAATAACCCTGCTTTCGAAAAAGGCAGGAGATGCGACCACCGCCATGCGTCGCATTTGACCCAGCGGTATTGCGATCGCGTCGCTGGGCACCAGATCCGCGCTGCGCACGCCCATATCGAAGCCTGCCGCAACGACATCGACAAGCCGGCCCTCGGTGACAAGGTCGATATGAACCTGCGGATAGCGCTGCAGATAGCTGAGGACCAGCGGCGCCATGATTTCACGCGCGGCCGTCGCGAAGGCATTGATGCGCAAGGTGCCGGACGGCGTCTCCTGCTGGGCGCGCACCGTATTCATCGCTTTCTGGATCTCCTCCAGCGCAGGCTTGATCTGAGCGACGAATATCCGGCCCGCATAGGTGAGCGAGACGCTGCGCGTGGTGCGATTGAACAATCGCACGGCAAGCTCCCGCTCGAGCTTGCCCACCGCGTTGCTGATGGCCGTGGTCGACATGCCAAGATCGAGCGCTGCCGCTCGAAACGAGCCGCACCGAACGATGGCCAGGACAGCCTCGAGCTCAATCAGCGAATGGCGAGTCATTGATCCGATTTTCGTGATACTTCATGCCAATTTGTCTCGATTATCAGGCGAAAAGTCCATCGCTAAATAGGCCTCGTCACTATCGAGGAGATCAACATGTCAATGGACCTACCCAAGCCGATCGCCGACTATGTCGAGGCAAATGCCCGTCTCGACATCGATGGCATGTTGAAGCCCTTCCTCAGCAACGCCGTGTTTATCGATAACGGTAAGCACTTCGAGGGCGAGGCCGCGATCCGCCAGCTGTTTGAGGAAGAAGTGATGCCGGTGAAGGCGATCTTCACGCCCGATACCGTTCGGGAAGACGGCGGCGACGTGGTCGTCGAAGGCCCCGCCCATGGTGAGTTCCCGGGCAGCCCGCTCCGCTTCACCTACCGCTTCACGCTGGAGCGCGGCGCCATCAGGACGCTGGAGACCACGGTATGAACATCAAGACCGATCCCACCGAGTTCGCCGGCAAGCGCGTTCTCGTCAGCGGTGGCACCAAAGGCTTGGGCCGCGCCACCGTCGAACGCTTCCTGGCCGGCGGAGCCCGTGTGGTCACCGCCGCCCGCTCGATCACGGATTCCATAGAAGGCGTCGAATATGTGCAGGCCGACCTGACGACCGCGGAGGGCGGCGAAGCCTTCGCCAAGGCGGCACTCGAGCGGCTGGGTGGCATCGACATTCTCGCCCATGTCATCGGTGGCTCGGCTTCGCCAGCGGGTGGCTTCGCCGCGCTGACCGACGACCACTGGCTCGCCGAGCTGAATCTCAATCTGCTGGCGACGGTCCGGCTCGATCGCCTGCTGATCCCGCAGATGCTGGAGCGGCACGGCGGCGTTGTGGTGCACGTCACCTCGATCCAGTCCGTCCTGCCGCTGCCCGAATCCACGACAGGCTATGCTGCCGCCAAAGCTGCGTTGAGAACTTACAGCAAGTCGATCTCGAAGGAACTCGGCCCCAAGGGCGTGAGGGTCAACTCCGTCTCGCCCGGCTGGATCATGACGGAGGGCGCTGACGACTTTCTCGAAACACTGCGGGCCGCCAGTGGCGGCACGATCGAGGATGCGCGTCAGTCCGTGCTCGATGCCCTGGGTGGCATCTCGATCGGGCGGGGAGCCGCGCCCGAAGAGGTGGCCGACCTCATCGCCTATCTCGCTTCAGACCGTGCCGCCGCAATCCATGGCGCCGAGTTCGTCATAGACGGCGGGACGATCCGCACCGTTTAAGGGCCGGCTGGCACTCGTCTCGCTCAGGGGAGTTCGCCGCCTTCAATACGGCTGATGTCCGACCCTGGCCTCCTGGCTGCAGTCAACGCTCGGTCACATCGCGGTCCATCGGTGCCAGCTTGGCCAGCACCCGGTTCTGCGCGGCGAAGGAAACATGCGCTTCGCGCATTGCGCGTTGCAGGTTTTCGACCAGCGTGCGCTGTAGCCGCACGAGGTCGTGCTCGGCGAAGATCGCCTTGATCCGGGGATCGGCCACGTTGAGTTCGACGAAACGTGCGGTGATGCGGCGGATACCCGCCTGCCCGCCCAAGGCCCGCGCCATGCCTTCGCCGGCAAATGGCTTCGCCCCGGCGTTGGCATCGCTCTGCGGGTAGGGATCGACCGGAAGCTCCTCCGCCACGCTGGCCGCCCCTTGTCGCCACCGAACCCACGTCGACGTAGGCTGCGGTCAGTGATACATGGCGGGCCACCGCCCAGGCCGTCCTCGCGCAGACCATCGTGCAGGCCCTCGCCGCCGCGGGGCTTCCGGCCGCCCGGCTCGAACCACGCATTGCAGACTGTCCGGCCCCGCTCGGTTGCCGTCATGTGCGCTTACCGGCTGGCGACTTACCCCCGAAGTCGAGCGTTTGCGTGCGACCGGCCGGCTCTATGGCGCTCCTATGTAAGTGAAAGCTCCCCAGAAAGCGGGGTGCGACTGGCGCGCGCGTATCGCGATCCGCAAGCTCTCCCGAACGCGAGCGAGCGCGCAAAGCCTCTTCGGTGGCGGCATCGTAAAGAAGCACATCACCCGGCCCGGCCGCGAAGGCCTGCTGTATCTCGGCAGCCTCGAGGCGCGTTCCGGGATGAATGCGACACGCACCTATGTGCACTACAGACCGTCGACGGCGCTCGCCGGACAACTTGACCCGGCGCGGGCCATCGATACGCTCCTGGCTAAGGCAAGGTCCGCACTGTTACCCGCGATGGTGGTGCTGATTGCCGTCTTCGCGCGGGAAGCGATCGCGTCAACCTTGCGCGTCAGCGGCATGATATTGCCGATCCTCGTTTCGTCTCTCTCGCTCGTCATCTTTTTCTCCGGCTTCGTGCTGGATATCATCGAGGGCGTAAGGGGGATCGAGGAAGCCGCGCGCGCAGGCCGGCAGGTGGACCTTGTCACCCCCGCCATCCTGACAGGACTCGACCTTTACCGCGAACTTGCGAATTCGCTCATGAAGCTGTTCGAGTCTTGGATCGTGGCGCTCATAACGGCGCCCACCAGGGCGATCCGCTGGGTCGGGGCACAACTTCTCTGACGAGAACCTGCGCAAGGCGTCGGCATTGCCAGCGGGCGCGCATCTGTGCCAGACGGAGCTTCCCGACAACGATCCGATCCGGTTGCGACGTTCGGGGCCGGGGGATGCAAGCACAAGAGAAGCGCCGCACACGCATGAGCCGCGTCACCATCAAGGATGTCTCCAAAGCCGCCCGTGTCTCGATCAAGACGGTTTCCCGCGTTCTCAACAAGGAACGCTACGTCAGCGAGGAAACGCGCATCCGCGTCGAGGAAGCCGTCGCGCAGCTCAACTATCATCCCAATCTGGCGGCGCGCACGCTGGCCGGGCACCGGTCGTTCCAGATCGGCCTGATCCACGACAATCCCAGTCCGTTCTACATCTACAACATGCAGGCAGGGGTCGGGCAGCGCTGCCGCGAATCCGGCTATCGCATGATCGTGCAGCCTTGCGACATCGCCGCGCCGGGCCTGCTGGGCGATATCGGCGCGCTGGTCGATCAGGTGCAGCTGGACGGCATCATCGTGACACCGCCGGTAAGCGATTCCGTGGAGGTCCTCGCGGAACTCGAAAGGCGGCGCATCCCGATCGTGCGCGTGCAGCCCGGCACGGACCTGACCGCCACCTCCGCGGCCAGCATCGATAACGTGCAGGCCGCCGATGACATGACCTCGTACCTCATTTCGCTCGGTCATCGCCGCATCGGCTTCGTCAGCGGCCACGCGGGGTATGCCGCCAGCACCCAGCGCTTGACCGGTTACCGGCAGGCGCTGCTGCGCGCCGGCCTTGGCTATGACGCGGCGCTGGTTTCTCCTGGCCGGTTTGACTTCCAGTCGGGCGTGGAAGCGGCGGAAGCGCTGCTCGCAATGGACCATCCGCCCACCGCAATCTTCGCCAGCAGCGACGAGATCGCGGCCGGCGTGCTTGCCGCCGCGCACCGCAAGGGCATCGCCGTGCCGCGCGATCTTTCCGTGGCGGGCTTCGACGACAACGATCTGGCGCAAGTCGTCTGGCCGCCGCTCACCACCATCCGCCAGCCCGTCCAAGCTCTCGGCTATGCGGCGGCGGACCTCCTGATCGGCGCCGCCGACCGGATCGAGCGCCGGCTCCTGGCGCACGAACTCATCGTGCGCGGATCGACCTCAGCGCCCGGCGAAGGGTAATTGCTTCCGGGGACGATTATCCTTGTCTTTCTGCGTATGACAACGTTATCCTATACGCGATAAAGAGTGACGTTGGGGAGAATGCAGGATGTCGCAGGTCAGCGATCGACGCCGATGGCTTGTCGTGGGACTCGTTTTTGTCGCCATCGTGCTCAATTACGTCGACCGCCAGATTCTCGCGCTGCTGAAGCCCACGCTCCAGGCAGAGTTCCACTGGTCGGACCGCGATTACAGCCACATGGCCTCGGCTTTCCAGTTCGCTGCCGCGATCGCCTTTCTCGGCACCGGCTGGTTCATCGACAAGGTCGGGCTGCGACCCGGTTTCGCGCTGGGCGTCGGCGTGTGGAGCCTGGCCGGCATGGCCCATGCCTTTGTCTCCTCCGTCGGCGGGTTCGTGGGCGTACGCGCCGTGCTGGGCGTGGCGGAATCGATCGGCACGCCGGCCGCGGTAAAGACGGCGGCCACCTATTTCGAGCCGCGCGAACGTTCGATCGCGCTGGGGCTTGGGGGGATCGCGCCCAACGTCGGCGCGATCCTCACGCCGCTGCTCATCCCGCTGATGGCGCTGATGATGGGCTGGAAGGCGACCTTCCTGATCGCCGGCGGCCTGGGTCTGGTGTGGGTCGTGGTCTGGCTGGCGGTGCGCCTGCCCGAACAGCCGCAATCCGATGCCGAAGCGCCGACGATGGCGTGGAGCGCGCTGCTCACCGACCGCCGCCAGTGGGCCATCATCCTTGGCAAGGCGCTGACCGATCAGGTCTGGTGGTTCCTGCTGTTCTTCCTGCCCGACCTGTTCCACCGCGTGTTCGGGCTGGACCAGAGCGCGCTGGGGCTGCCCGTGGCGCTGGTCTATGCCATGGCCGCTGTCGGCGGCATCACTGCCGGGTTCCTGCCGGCCGCACTGATGGGGCGCGGCTGGAGCGTCAACGCGGCGCGCAAGGTCACGATGCTGATCTACGCCGTGATGGTGCTGCCCGTGCCGCTGCTTATCCATGCGCAGAGCCCGTGGCTTGCCGCATTCATCGTCGGCGTCGCGCTGTTCGCCCACCAGGGCTTTTCCACGAGCCTGTTCGGCCTCACGACCGATGTGTTTCCCGCGCGCGTGGTCGGCTCGGCGATCGGCATCGGAGCGTTTGCCGGAAACCTTTCGGGCATGGCGATGATCGAGTTCACCGGCTGGTCGCTCGATGCGGGGCATGGCTATCTGCCGATGCTGCTGATCTGCGCCGTCACCTATCTGGCGGCGCTGGGCGTCATCCACCTGCTGCTGCCGCGCTTTACCGCGATCGGCGGCGAACAGGAGGGCGCGTCCCCCGTCCTTGCCCACTGACGCCGCGCGCACGGCAAGGCAGGGGTTGGCTCAGCTTACCATCTCTTCGCGGATCGAGCCGCGCGCCATCCAGAACAGCGCCGACGCCACCGCGCCGAACAGCACGAAGATGAGCAGCGACCAGCGCACGCCTTCCGCTGGCCCAAGCCCGAACGTATTGCCGATCAGATCGCTCACCGCGCCGACGCCCAGCGGCCCCAGGCCCAGCCCGATCAGGTTGACGAGGAACAGCAGCACGGCAGCGGCCGTCGCCCGTGTCTGCGGCTGGACCAGACCCTGCACGGCGGCATAGCTCGGGCCGTACCACAGCGTGTTCAGCACGGGCGGGAACGCGAACATGAAGAGGGCGAACACTGCCGATTCCGTGAGCAGCCCGATGATATAGAAAGGAATGCCCAGCAGCGTGGACACTGCCGGGATCGCCACATAGGCGCGCAAGTCGCGCGCGCCGTGGCGATCCGCCAGAAAGCCGCCCAGCCAGGTGCCAGCCGCGCCGGTCAGGCCCAGCACGATCCCCAGCGTGACCCCGAGAAAGCCGGTCAGCCCCAGGCCGAAGCCATCGGCCAGCGGGATCAGCTCGGCGGCGTGGTTGCGGAAGAAGAACGGCGCCAGAAATGTCGCCGCACCATAGCCGATAAAGGCCTTGATCGCGCCGGCGAAAGCGATCAGCCAGAACGTCCGCTTCCCCCTGATTTCGGCGATAGCGTCGCGGAAGGGAATGCGCGCCACGGCCGTTGCGATCATGTCGGCGCGCAACCGGCTACGCGGCTCGATCAGCGTAAAGCGCGCCACCAGCGCCATCAGCAGGCCGGGCACGCCCGCCAGCAGGAACGCCGCGCGCCAGCCGTGCGCATCCGCCACCATTCCGCCCAGCGCCATGCCGAACAGACCGCCCAGCGGTGTGCCCAGCGCATAGAAGGCCAGGGCGGACGCGCGCTTTTCGCGCGGGGTGTAATCGGTGATCAGCGAATGGGCCGGCGGGGTGCAGCCCGCCTCCCCCACGCCCACGCCAACCCGGCACAACACGAGCTGGGCGAAGTTCTGCGCAAAGCCGCAGGCCATGGTGAACAGGCTCCACACCCCGGCCGCCGCCGCGATGATCCGAGGGCGATTGCCGGTTTCCGCCAGCCGCGCGATCGGAATACCCAGAACGGTGTAGAACAGGGCGAAGGCCAGCCCGTTCATCACCCCCAGTTGCCAGTCGGCCAGATGGAGATCGTGCTTGATCGGCTCCGCCAGGATCGAAACGATCTGCCGATCAAGGAAGTTGAGGATGTAGATCACCAGCAGAACCCACAGGGCATAGCGCCGATAGCGCTCCGGGACGGGCGACGGGGCCGTGGGCTGTTCAGTCATGGGATCCTCTCGCAACGGGTTGACACGTCGCTCCCTGCCGTTCTTATGACAACGTTATCAGGGAGAGAACACAATGGCGCGCCTGCTGGTCTTGCAGTCTGTCTGGGGTTTGGACAAATGCCCGGGCTTCGACATCGAGAACGACCTCGACACCGCGCTGGAGCGGGTGATCGACGCCGGGTTCGACGGCGTTGGCGTGAATATCGTGCGCGCGGCCCGGACCGCGGGCGTCGTCCGGGCGATGAACCCGCGCGGGCTGGCGTGGGAAGGGCAGGTCCTGGTCCATTCGGCGGATCAGCTCGCCGCCGCCATTGCCGAAGCGCACCGGCTGGGCGCACACCATCTCAACGTGCAGATCGCGGGGCCGGTGGCCCACCTGTCCGATGCGCTCGCGCTGGTCGATAGCCTCGTTCCGCTGGCGCAAAGCGCCCCGCTGCCGGTGTGGTTCGAAACGCACCGGGGCCGGCTGACCAACGACCTGCTGTTCACGCTGCGCCTGCTGGAAGCGCGGCCCGACCTGCCGCTGACGGGCGATCTTTCGCACTATCCCGTGGCGGGCGAAATGGAGCTGCCGCTGCGCGCGGACCAGCTGGCAGCGATCGAGCGCATCCTGCGCAATTGCCGCAACTTCCACGGCCGCATCTCCACAACGCATCAGGTGCAGGTCACCTTCGACGCCCCGCAGCACCATGCCTGGCGCGACCAGCATCGCGCATGGTGGCGCCGGGGCTTCGAGCTGTGGCTGGAACGGGCCGGATCGGATGAGGCGCTCCCTTTCATGTGCGAACTGGGGCCGCCGCCCTACGCGATCACCGCGCCCGACGGGTCGGAGCTTGGCAACCGCTGGGACGAAGCGCAACGGATGAAGGACATGGTGCGCACGCTCTGGCGCGAGGTCAACGGCGCACCCTGATCCGGTAGCGAAGGCCATCCGTCACGCGTCGACGTCGACCGCCGCCCGCCATGCGGCGTAAGCGGCATCGGCCTCATCCCGCGTAACCGCAGGGTGGAATTCACGGCCATACCGCACGACGGCCGACAGGTCGGCCGCGTCGAGCAGCCCCGCCCCCAGCCCGGCCGCCAGCGCTGCCCCATAGGCCGTGCCCTCCGGCACGGCATGGCGGCGCACCGGGCGCTGGAGCGTGTCCGCCTGCAACTGCAGCAAGGTATCGCTGGCGGAAAGCCCGCCATCGGCGGGCAGCGCTTCGGGCACCGGCAGCGCCTTTTCGATCACGTCGACAATATCGCGAAAGCGATGCGCGATTCCGTGCAGCGCGGCGCGCGCGACTTGCGCCGGGCCGCTGCCAAGGTTCAACCCCGCGATCATCCCGCGCGCATCGAAGCGCCCGTGGGGTGCGCCCATGCCCGCCAGCGAAGGCCGCACGATCACGCCGCCGCTATCCGCGACCGAGGCCGCGGCGGCCTCCAGGACGGAGGGGGATGCGAACAGCCCCAGCGCACCGCACATCCATTCCACAAGCGATCCCGCCGTGATGACCATCCCCTCGATGCAGAACAGCCGCTCGCCTCCGGCAAAAGCCAGTGCTTCGGCCGGCATGCTGAAGTGGGGCGCCATCGGTTGATCGCCGGCGTTCGCCATCAGCACGCCGGACGTGCCATAGGTTACCTTCCACGCGCCGCGTTCGAGCGCGCCATGCGCGACCATGCCTGCCTGCTGGTCGGCAATCAGCGCGGTGATCGGCACCACTGCGCCCAGCGCGGCGGGCGCGGTCCACGCGATCGGCCCCCAGCTTTCGACCAGCGCCGGAAACATGCTTTCGGGCAGCCGCTGATACTCCAGCAGGGCCGGGTTCCAGCCCCCGCCGCCGGCGTAGTCAAAATAGCCCGTCATCCAGCCGCAGGAAATGTCGGTCACATGCGCCGCGCCGCCGCTGAGGCAATAAACCAGCCAGCTATCGAGCGTTCCCCACTGGAGATCGGCCGCAGGCTTGCCGGAAAGCGCGATGGCGGCGGGAAGCTTGGCGGAGGGCACCTGCGGCCAGGCGGTGAAGCCGGCCGCGCGCAGATCGCGATAGGCGTCCATGCCGCGCAGGTCGCTCCACACCAGCATCGGCGCGGCCGGCTGGCCGGTGTGCCGGTCCCACACCACCACGCTGGCGCGCTGCGAGGTGACGCCGAGGACCGCGACATCCGCCATCGTGCGGCCCGCCGCCACCAGCGCTCCCGCGATCACGGCGCGGCATATGTCCCACACGCCGGCCGGGTCCTGTTCGACCAGGCCCGGGGCGGGATAGGTGCTGGCGATCGGCCGCTTGTCGACGCCCAGCACTGTGCCGGCCGGATCGACCAGCATGGCGCGGGCGCCGGTGGTGCCCGCGTCGAGCGCCAGCAACAGTTCAGGCATCGGGGATCAGGTTGCCGGGATTCATGATGCCCTGCGGATCGAGCGCCGCCTTGATGCGCCGCAACAGCGCCACGCCTTCATCCCCCAGATCATGGTGCAGGTAGGGCTTGCGCAACCGTCCCGCACCATGATGGTGCGCCACGCCGCCGCCATGCCGTGCCGTCGCTTCCATGATCGCGCGCCAGCCAGCGAAATAGGCAGGCTCCATCTGCGCCGTATCGTCGAAGGTCGCGGCGAAGCTGAAATAGAGGTTGATGCCCGAACGATAGACATGGGAGCTGTGCGCCGACGCGTTCACAACCCCCGGAAGCGCGTTCAGCGCGGCGATCGCATCGTCATAGATCGCGCCGATTTCGCTCCAGCGGCCTGAAATCTCGACCGTGTCGGCGATGTAGCCGCGCTCGAACATCTCGCGCCAGCTCGGCACATGGTTGCGCCGTTCGATCCATTGCCGCGCAGCGGCGGGATCGCCCGCCTCCAGCCCGGACGCGGCCGCGATCTCGTGCATCGCCGCCAGTTCGGCGTCGATCCGCGCCTGCGGGCCTTCGTGCACCATCAGCAGCATGGCCTTGCCGCCGCGTTCGTAGTCGCGGAACAGGCGGCGGACTTCGCGGCCATCGTACTGGCGCATGACGGGCGGACGCCAGTCGGCGCGGATGATCCGGCGCTGCGCCTCGAAACCGGCCTGCATGTCATCGGCATAGAAGATGCTGTAGCCGCGTTGTTCGGGCTTGGCACGCAACGAAAGCGTGACCCCCGTAACCACGCCCATCGTGCCTTCCGCGCCCATCAGCAGGTGCCGGAGATCCGGCCCCGCCGCCGCGCGCACCGCCTTGCCCAGCGTGACCAGCTCGCCCGTGGGCAACACCGCCTCGATCGAATGAATGATGTCCTCGATATTGCCATAGGCGGTCGAGAATTGGCCCGAAGCGCGCGTGGAAACCCAGCCGCCCACGCTGCTGATCGCGATGGACTGCGGCCAATGGCCGATGGTGAGGCCCTGCGCCGCCACGGCCTCCTCGGCCTCCATCCCGTTCAGCCCGGCATCGAAGCTCGCTAGCAGATCGTCGCTGTCGATGAAGCGAACCTTGTTCATCGCGCCCATGTCGAGCAGGATCGCATCCGGCGACGGCTCGATCCCGCCGCAGACGCCGCTGCCCAGGCCATAGGGGATCAGTGGCACGCGGTGTTCGTTCGCCAGGCGCACGACCTTCTGGACGTCCTCGACCGATTGGGGCCGCACGATCCAGCCCGGCGCGGGCACCGCTTCCCCACGCCAGTCGCGCAGATGCTTGACCGCCCACTGATCGTACCGGCGCGCGTTCCGCGCATCGCCATCGCTGGCCACCTTGTCGCCGCCCAGCGCGCTCACCAGCGCTTCTCCGATAGCCTTCATTGCCTGCATTCTCCCTGTACCTTGGCCACGCGATGCGTGTCAGGCTTGTATTTCCATCCCCGGCGTCGCTTCCAGCAGACGCCGGCTGTCCCGTTCGAGCGCGCGGCACCGGGCGACCTGATCCGCATGCTCCTGCGCGCTCCACCCCAACAGCAACCCCATCGCGGCCGCCGCCGGCTCCAGCGCATCCAGCCCCGCGCCGTGATCGAACCACGCGCGCGCGCTGCGGCGCACCCAGTAGTCCTCCAGCGTCGCCGCGCCTTCGTGCGTGACCGCGCGGCGGGCTTCGGCCGCGACATCGCCGCCATCGGCGACGATTTCCGGCGCCTCGCTGCCGTAAAGTCCCGCCAGCCGCTCGGCGGCGACCGGGGCGATGCCCGCCAGATCGGGAGCCGCCTCCCCACCGGGCAACGGCACATCCGCCGTCGCGCAGGCGCGGGCAGCGGCGCCGGTACGTTCGACCACCAGATCGACCACCCGCTCGGCCATCGCGCGATAGGCGCTGAGCTTGCCGCCCGCGATCGAGACCAGCCCGCCGGGCGACGTCCAGATTTCGTCCTTGCGCGAAACCTCGTTGGCCTTCTTGCCGGGCTGCGCGATCAGGGGCCGCACGCCGGACCACAACGCCTCGATCTCGCCATCCCTGATAGGCGCGATGTCGAGCGCCTTCTCCGTCGCGCGCAGCAGATAGTCGATGTCGGACCGTTCGGGCGCAGGCCAGTAATCCGATCCCGTGTGGAACACATCGGTCGTGCCAAGGTACGTGAACGCGCCACGCGGCACGGCGAAGATGCTCCGCTTGTCCGGCGCGCGCAGGATCAGCGTGGCGTTGACAGGGACGCGCGCGCGGGGCAGCACCAGATGGATGCCGCGGCTGAGCGAAAGGCGCGTATCGCCCTCCCCCGCTTCCAGCGCCCGCACGCGATCGACCCACGCGCCCGCCGCGTTGACGACCAGCTTCGCGCGGACCCGTGCCCCCAGCGCCTCGCCCTCCAGCGTGGAGCGCGCCACGAGGCCGTTACCGGTCAGTTCCGCCGCCGCCGCATAGTTGAGGACCACCGCGCCCGCCGCCTGCGCGGCGCGGATATTGGCCAGCACCAGCCGCGCGTCGTCGGTCAGGAACTCGGGATAGAGGATAGCGCCATTGAGGCCATCGGTGCGCATCAGCGGTTCGCGCCGGCGCAATTCCGCGAGGCCGATCGCCTCGTGCCGTTCGGCTTCGGGTACGCCGCCCAGCTTTTCGAACGTCCACAGCCCGGCGCGCAGCTTGGCCGCCATCGCCATCGACACGGTGGGGATCAGGAACGGCGTCAGCCGCGCGAGATGCGGCGCGATGCGGCGCAGGATCTGCCGCTCCGAAGCCGCCTCCTTGACCAGCGCCACATCGCCCTGCGCCAGATAGCGCAGCCCGCCATGAATCATCTTGGAACTGCGGCTGCTGGTGCCGCTGGCGTAATCGCGCGCTTCCACCAGCGCCACCGAAAGGCCCCGCATCGCGGCATCGCGGGCAATGCCGGCGCCGGTGATCCCGCCACCGATCACCGCAAGATCGAACACGCCGGCTTCCAGCCGCGCGAAAGTGGCGCGCCGGGTCCGCGAGTCAAGGAAAGTGCCGTTCATGCGCTGTACGCTACGCGAATGTCCGATGGCTTGGTAATGCAAAACAGGAATGATATGGTGACTGTTGATGAACCTGCGCCGGCTCCGCCATTTCGAAACGCTCTACCGCATCGGCAATTTCGCGCGGGCGGCGGACGAGCTTGGCCTCACCCAGTCCGCCCTGACGCGGTCGATCCAGAAGCTGGAAGGCGAACTGGATGCCCCGTTGTTCGACCGCTCGACGCACTATGTCCGGCCGACCGGCGCCGCCGAACGCCTGATCCGTTCCGCGCGCGACGTGATCGCCGCCGCCGCCAATCTCGAACAGGAAGCGCGCGGCCTGAAGCAACCGACCACCGGCACCGTCCGCATCGGCGCCGGCCCCTATCCCCTACAACCCCTGCTGACTGACGCCATCATCCGTTTCGCGCGCGATCACCCGGCGGTGCGGATAACCGTGACCGGCGGGCCGTCGGAGCAACTGCTGGAAACGCTGGTGGACCGGCGCCTCGATCTGGTGGTGTGCGATCGCGCCAAGTTCGCGACATCAGGCCATGCCGACGAGGTGCTATGCATTCCCCTGCCGTCCGAGCCGCTGGTGGTGGTCTGCCGCGCGGATCATCCCCTGCTGGCCGCCGAAGGACGCCCCGACACGGCGGCCTGGCGCTGGGCCTTGCCCCGCCCGGCACCGGGCAGCAACTTTCCGCGTGCCCTGCGCGCGCGCTTCGCCGCCGGCCTGTTCCCCGATTACGAGCTGGATTCCACCGCCGCCTGCCTCGACATGGCGCGCAGCGGCCTGGCCATCACCGTCGTGCCGCGATCGCTGGCGGCGCGCGCCTGCGCCGACGGCACGCTCGCCACGCTACCGCTGCCGGAGGGCGAACAGACGCGCGATGCCATCCACCTTCTACGTAACCGCAGCCGCAGCGCGCTGGTATCGGCCTTCGTGACCATCCTGCGGGGTACGGCCTAGGTCAGCCCCCGGCTGACGAGGCATTCCTGCACCGCGCGCTCCGCCTCGTCGATCGCGACATTGGTGAACGCCGCCGCGCCCGCATCGGCGTTGGCAATGGCGATGCGCCCAAGCGGGCGGCGACCGATCACATGCGGGCGCTGCGCATCGGGCATGTCCGGATCGCCCAGCGTGTCATACGTATAGGCATAGCCATGCGGCCAGCGGTTGACCGTGATCGCCAGGATATCGCGCCGCGCGTCGAACCCGCCCGCGCCAAGCATCCGCTGGAGTTGGGCGCGGATTTCGCGCTCGATCGTTTCGAACGGCGTCGCCAGCATGTCGGCGCGACCGGCGCGATTCTGGTCCTTGCGCGAAAGGCCGGGCTGGTTGGGATTGCGCACCATGTGCACCACCACCGGTTCGGCCGGGTCCATCGCGCTGGCATAGCCGCCGATCGCCATCGCCGTGTCGAGCGAGGCCGAGGTGTGATAGCCATTGGGCGCGCTGATCGAGCGCACGCCCAGCGCCTTCCACGCCTTCCAGTCGCGCAGCAGGACATTGGTGTACTGCATCGGCACCTTGGACGGATAGCGCAGCGCAGCTTTCTGCTCCTCCGGCAGTTCGGGCACGATATGGGGGATGATGTTGTTGAAGCAGGCCAGGATTACGTTCGCGCCGGTGACCGAACGGGGCTTGCCGTCCCGCATGTAGACGACCCGTACCGCCTTCTCGGTCAGCACGGTGGGCGCGCCGAGATGCTCGACGCGGATCGCCGTGCTGCTCAACCGCACGCGCGTCGCGTTGTCAGGCCGGTCGAGCGCCGCATAGTCGGCCGGCGCGCGTACGATCGTCTCCTGATCGAGCGCGGCGGGGCCGAACACGCCGGGCACCAGACGGTTGACCAGCAGGCGCGCGATCGAGGCGTTGCCATCGGGAAAGTGGAAATGCTCCGCCTCCGCCTCGATCGGATGCGGTAGCGCCATCCCCGCGAAGCCGGGCGACCGGCCACCGCGCGCGGCGGTATAGGCGGGGCAGGTATCGACGCGCATGTTGTTGCGAAACGCCATACCCGCAAACCAGGGCAGACTTTCGGGCCGCAGCCGCGCGTGCTTCAGCAGGAAATCGGCATAGCTCATGCGCTGGAGCGCGGCGACTTTCGCCTCGGGCGCGAGGGCCGGCAGGTAATCGACCTTGTCGGTATAGAGCCGCGTCAGGTCCGCGCGCACCGCCGGGGTCAGCGGCGCGGCGGCGAAGAACTCCGCCCACGGGCGGCGGTTCATGCCTGCAACGGTGCGATCCGCGCCGAAGTGCTCCTTATCGAAGAACGCCCCCTGCCCCAGCCCGGCATAGACCTGCGCCGAGCGGTCGTAGCGCGCATACGTCGATGGCACCACGCCAAGGTCCGCCAGCAGCGCCTTGGACGAATGGCTGTAGGGGAACGGCGTCTCGATGCTCATCGTGCCGCCGTAAGCCAGGATCGTGCGCCCCTCGTGGCGGAACTCGTTGCGCTTGGCATGGCCGCCGAAGTCGTCGTGGTTGTCCAGCACCAGTACGCGCACGTCCGGCCCCAGCGCCTTGCGATAGAACCACGCGGCGGAAAGGCCCGATATGCCGCCGCCGACCACCACCAGGTCGTAATGCTCGCCGGTATCGTCCGCCGCGACGGGGCCGGTGAAACCGCCGTCGCGCGCCAGGTGTGCTACCTCGAACGAGCCCGGATACTGTCCGCGCAGGCCGGTGCGCAAAGGCGGATAGGATGCCGCGTCCGGCGCGAGGCCAACCTGTCCGGAGGCGGCGGCCGGCATCGCGCCCACCGCCGTCGCCACGGCCATTCCCTGCATGAAATCCCGGCGCGCGATGGGTAGATCCATCCCCAGCCGCCGCGCTTCGCCGTCGCCCATCGCCATACCCCCCGCACGCTCTGCGGGGATCAAGCCTGCTTAATCCGCTTCGGGCAAGTTCTTATCGGGCGATCGGGTTTGGCGCGGCTATCCCAGCCGCTCGAACACCCGTTTCAGCACATCGTTGAGATGGGCTTCGTCCTCGGCGGGGATGTCGTGAAACACGGTCTGGTAGATCGCGTTGGCCACGGTCCAGGCCCGATCGCACGCTTCCTGCCCCGCCGGCGTCAGCGACACGTCGGTATAGCGCGCGTCCGATGCGCGCGGGGCGCATTGCACCAAGCCATCCGCTTCCATGCGCTGGATCAGCTTGAGCATCGTCGGCAGCTTGACGATGGCGAGGTCGGCGATCTCGCTCACGCCAAGCTGGCGGTTGCCGACCGACATCAGCACGCGCCAGCGCGCGACATCCAGCCCCTCACGCTTCAGGTGCTGTTCCAGCTTGCGCAGGTAGCGGCCCACCGCCTGCGTCATCCAGAAGAACGGCCAGCCGCGCGGATCGAAGTGCGCGGGGCGCGAAGCAGGCGAACTCTCGGTCATGTCCGCGCGTTTGCCGCCCGGCGCGCCGGATTGCAACGACCGCCTCAATAGAGGTTGTAGATGCCGGGATCGACGGCAAGGATCGGGGCTATCCGTTCCATCGGAATGCGCGAATCATAGGTGTCCGACGCGAAGCGGAAGGTGACCTCTCCGTCAGCACCGAAATCGAACGCGGCCGGATCGACCGCCAGCGCCGGCGCCAGATCGTCCATCGTCACGCGAACCTGCGAGCCGATCCGCGTCAGATCGTACAACTCGCGGGCAAAGGCATAGGGCATACGGATGCACCCATGGCTGGCGGGGTGGCCGGGATTGTGTCCGGCATGCAGCGCGATGCCGGTCCAGGTCAGCCGCTGCATGAACGGCATGGGCGCGTTGCTGTAGAGGTTGGAGCGGTGCCATTTCTGCTTCTGCAGAATCGCGTAAACTCCTTCCGGCGTGCTGTGCCCCTTCCTGCCCGTCGATACGGACGCCATGCCGATCAACCGGTCGCCCGCATAGACCGCCAGCGTCTGCCGCCGCAGACCGACGACGATGCGAACCGGATCGCTCCACGGCCCTTCGTCCAGCCAATAGGAGCCGGGCGCGGGCGGCGGCGCGGTAACCACGATAGCGCTGGATGACGAGGGCGGCGGCGGGGAGGATGGCTGTGCGGACTGCGGCGCGGTCTGGGCAATACAAGGCGCCGCGCAGGCGAGCGCGATCAGCCCCAGCGCCGCAACAGATCGGAAGCCCGTCATGACCATGGGATTCGTGTTAACCATGCCGGTGACCGGAGTCACCAGCAGGTTGTCATTGCCACCGCCGCGGAATGAAATTCCCCGGCGACGCGATCCTCACCGCATGTAAAGGCCCCCGTTGATGTCGATGGTCGCGCCGGTGATGAAGGTGGCATCGCGCGCGCAAAGCCGGACCGCCATCGAGGCAATGAAGGCGGGATCGCCGATCTGGCCGACGGGCACGTTGGTCAGGAACTGCGCCATGCGGTCCGCCGGCACCGTGCGATGCACCATCGGCGTATCGAGCGGCCCCGGCGCGATCGCGTTGACCGTGATCCCGAACGGCGCCAGATCGCGCGCGAAGACCTTGGTCATCGTGATGATGCCGCCTTTCGACACCGCGTAATGCGCGCCCGTCGCCGTGCCCCCGTTCTGCCCGGCCAGCGAGGCCAGATTGACGATCCGGCCATAGCCCGCCGCCTTGAACGCGCGCGCGAAGACCTGGCTGCCGACGAACGTGCCGCGCAGGTTGACCGCGAGCACGGCGTCGAACTCGTCGGGCGTGATATCCAGCACCGGGCGCGCGGCAGTGAGCGCGGCGTTGTTCACCAGCGCTTCCACGCTGCCCCAGCGCGCGACGAGCAGGCCATGCGCCGCCTCGAACGCGGCCTGATCACGCACGTCCAGCGCGATGCCCGTCGCGGTCTCGCCGCTGGCGTCGAGATCGCGCGCCAGCGCCACCGCGCCGTCCGCGTCTATATCGCCTATCCCCACATTGAAGCCGGCGGCGTGGAAGGCCCGGGCGATCGCCGCGCCAAGGCCGCTCGCCCCCCCGGTGACCAGTACGGTATCGCGCTTCACAGCAGGTATCCTATGCCGAACAGATCCTCGTCGGAATTGAGCAGCAGGATGGTCTTGCCCGCCATCCTGAGCCCCGCATCGGTACGGACGAGCCGGTAGGTCACGTCCGCTGCCAGCGTGCGGGTGCGGCCATACTTGTATTCGACAAGAATCTGCGCGCAACGCACCGTCAGCGCGCCGGGCGCGCTGTCCTCCACCACGAATCGCGAGGCGGCGCGCACCGTCCGCGCCGGCGGGGCCGACGACATCGAGAAGCCCGAAAGCAGGCGCTTGACCCGCGCTTCGCGCATCGTCGCGTCGTCATAGGCGATGTTCAGCGCATCGGCCGGGTCGCTGGCCTCGCGGTCGATCGGGATCACATAGTGCCCGCCCGCCCACAGCGGCAGCCATTCCCTGTAGGCCAGCCGGTCAAGCAGTTCGCCTTCCGCCCAGATGAAGACGGCGGCCTCGTCCAGGCCGATCGCGGCTGTGATCGTTGCCGGAGCGCTCATGCTTCCATCATCCTCTTCCACATGCGGTAAGCCGCGCGCATTCCCGTTTCGGAGGACACGTCGCCCGCGTTATGGCCCGGCTCGGCCACGCCATCGGGCGCGGCGACGCCGCGATTGACCATGATCCACACATCCTGCCCGGCCTGCGCGCCACGCTGGACGCGCTCCCAGCCTTCGGCGTCGTCGGGCGTGCCGAAACCCATCGGCCCCTGGAAGTGCTCGTGCAGCCGCAGGCGCATCCGGTTCGCCGGCGCGGGGCCGCCGTCCATGCCGATGGCGATGTGCTGGATCTCGGTCTCGTCCACGCTGACAGGCCGCAGCACGCGGAAGAACGCCATCGAACAGGCAATGTTGGGAAACATGTTGAGGTTGAACCCGGTGCCGCCCACGGCGCGCACGACCTTGCGTACCAGCGCCTCGTCATGCCCCTCGGCGCGCAGTTCATCGGCCAGCGCGGCGAAGCGTTCGGGTATCGGCGCGTCGAGGTTGTCCTCGAGATCGATGAGATCGGGGATCATGACCATGACCGAGTGGCCATTGCCCAGGTCCTCGACCCAGCCGCCCTGCCCCAGCACGTCGAACACGTCCTCGGTCTCCTCGTCCAGGCTGTCGAGGAAGGTCTTGTGGACGATCGGGAAGTGATAGGCGTCCGTCGTGTTCTCGAGCTGGATCTTCCAGTTGCCGGGGAAGCGGAACTTGTGTTCGCCCAGCGCCTTCACGCCGAAGCCCGCGCCCTGCTTCATGAACAGGTCGATCCACTTGCGCGCCGGGCCAAGCCATTCCTCCAGCGGCATGATGTCGTCGCGGAAGGTCGCGTAGATCATGCCGTTGTAGCTTTCGGTGCGCAGCGACAGCAGCGGAAACTCGTCCTTGTCGAAATCGGCGGGATAGCCCTTGGCGTGCGGCACCATGCGCAACGCGCCGTCGGGGGCATAGCTCCAGCCGTGGTATGGGCAGACGAAGACCGAGGCCTTGCCTTTCTTCTTCTCGCACACGCTGGCCGCGCGATGGCGGCAGCGGTTGAGCAGCACGTGGACTTCGCCCGCCTTGTCGCGCGTGACGATCACCGGCTCCAGCCCGACATGCGCGGTCTTGAACGTATTTGGGCCGGGCAGTTCGCTGGCGTGTGCCACCCAGACCCAGCTGTTCTTGAAAATCCGGTCCATCTCCGCGTCGAACAGCGCGGGATCGGTATAGAGGCTGGTGTGCACGCGGTCTTCGCGCACCAATGTGTTCGCTGGATCAGTCATGCAGACCTCCTTGCGGGCTGGAACAAAGGATCGATCGAAAGGTCACGCCGGGATCACCAGCTCGCGCCCGATCCGCGCTTCGACGCGCATGTAGCGCCACAGGCGATGTTCCCCGACCTCGATCGTGCGGAACAGGTTGCAGGCGGCAACGACCGTATCGCGATCGGGCACTTCGGCGAGGATATAGAACGTCCACGGCCAGCCGTTGGGTGATGTGCCGACCATGGTCTGATCGTCGTCGATCGTGCCGAGCACGGTCACACCCGGCAAATCACGGATGCCCTTCAGCATCTCGCCGGTCGCCTGCCAGACCTTGCCGATCTCGGCGGCGGGAAGGTCGAAGAAGTTCTGGAGCACGGCGCCGCAGAACAGAACGCGAAGCGGAGGCTTGGTATCGGTCATTTCGGGGATCCTTGCTGAAGGTCTGGAGTGCGGGTGCTCATGGGAAGCCGGCGGGGGCGTCGAGGCCCAGCAGCACGCGGCCGGCGTTCTGCCAGGTGCCGTCCGAGAGGAACGCGTGCTGGGGCACGACCATCGCGTCCTGCAGGTGGCGGGCGATCGGGTGGTTCGTGGCGATGCCGGTAGTGCCGCTCAGGCGATAGACCGCCTGCGCCACGTCGGCGCCCACCCGCGCCGCCTGCGTCGAGGCAAGGCGGAGCAGGGCGCGTGTTTCGATGCTGAGATCGTCGCCGGCGACCAGCGTATCGTAGGCTTCCTCGGTGATCTCGTAGAAGAACGCCCGCGCGGAGCGCAGCGCGGCTTCGGCCTTGGCCACGTCGGTCTGCAGATAGGCCCGGTCCGCCAGCGTGGGCGCGCCGGTGATCGAGGTGCGCCCGCCCGCCATCTCGATCAGGCAATCGAGCGCGCCCCGCGCGGTGCCGAGCGCGACCACGGACAGCACCTGCGCCGCCAGCGGCATCGAGGGATAGCGGTAGAGCGGCGTATCGAGGCTCGAAGCCCCGCCGCGCACGAACGTCCATTCCTCCGGCACGACCACCTTGTCGACCACCATGTCATGGCTGCCGGTGCCCTTGAGGCCGTTGACGTCCCAGTTGCGCTCGATCGTGACCTTGCCCGCCGGCATCACCGCGATCAGTGGAAGCCCCGCATAAGGGCCGCTGTTCGCGCCGTTTTCGACCTTGATGCCCACGCCGATCAGGTCCGCCCCGGTCGAGCCGCTGCCCCATGACCAGCGGCCCGAGACTTCCAGCCCGCCAGCGACCGGCACCGCGCGCTGCGGCGGATAGATGCCGCCGGCGAAGATCACGTCCGGCCCGTTGGCGTACATCTTTTCGAGCGTCGGCAGCGGCAGCGCGGACAGATAGACCGCCGAAAAGCCGAAGCTCGCGACCCAGCCCGACGAGCCATCGACCTGGCTGATCGTTTCGATCAGGCGCAGGAAGCTGGCCGGCGACATCTCGTCCCCGCCAAAGCGCTTTGCCACCATGGCGCGATAGATGCCGGCCTCGCGCATCAGGCGGACCACGTCCGCGCTGACCTGCTGGCTTTCGGAAAACGTCTCGCGCTGTTCGCGCACCGCGAGCAAGAGGCGGTCCAGCGCGTTTACGTCCTTGCGGACATCGAGTGCCACGTTCATCAGGCCTGCTCCTCTCGTTGCAGATAGGTTGGAATATCCAGCGACGGCGCCAGCGCGCGCGCCACGGCACACAGCGCGGCGTCGCCACCGATGCGGCCAACCAGCTGGATACCGATCGGAAGTCCGGTAGGCGTCGCCACGGGGATCGACAGCGCGGGATGGCCGGACAGGTTGAACTGCCGCACCAGCGCGGTCAGCTTGAGCATCGCGGCCGCGTCGGCGGCGTCCTCCAGCGTGGGCACGAACACCGGCATGGTCGGTAGCACCAGCGCGTCGACGCCTTCCAGCGCGGCATCGACTTCGGCCCGGAACCGCGCGCGCACGTCCTCCGCCTTCGCCAGATCGTCAGCCGTCACCTTGCTGGCGTTGAGCAGGCGCTGGCGCACGTCCTCACCCATGTCTGGCGATGCCGTAAGCGAACCGAACGCCGCCCAGGTCTCCGCGCCGATGATGGCGATATTGGCGGCAAACGCCGCGTCCATGCCCGGCAGCATTCTTTCCGTGAGATGTGCGGCGGAGCCAGCGAGCGCCGCATCGAACGCCTGCGCGACCGCCGGGTCAGTGGCGCAGGCCACACGCCCGAGCCGAATGGTCACGGGCTTTTCCGCGATCTCGAACGTGGGATCGATGATCGCCATCGCCCGCTCCAGCATCGCCACGCTGCCGGCAAACGGCCCGACGCAATCGAGCGAGGAGACCGCCGGGTGCGCGCCCTGCCGGCTGACCCGGCCGAATGTGGGCTTGAGGCCGAACACGCCGCAGCAGGCGGCCGGTGTGCGGATCGATCCGCCGGTGTCGGTGCCCAGCGCGAAATCGCACAGCCCGGCCGCGACCGCCGCCGCCGAACCGCTGGAGGAACCGCCAGGGACGTGGCCGGGATACAAGGGATTGACGGGCGTCCCGGTCCAGCCGTTTACGCCGGTCACGCCATAGGCCAGCTCGTGCATGTTGGCCTTGCCGATGATCCGGCAACCGGCATCGAGCACGGCCTGCACCACATCAGCATGGCGCGCGGCCGGGGGCGCATCCGCCAGCGCGGCGCTGCCGCCCCGCGTGGGATAGCCCGCGATGTCGAGCGAATCCTTGACCGCGACCCGCAGTCCGTCGCCGCCAAGCGACATCGCCTGAATGATGATGGCGTCCGCCATGTCCGTCGGTTTCTCCCCGTTATGACGAAGAGCTTACCCTAGATACTTGAATATTCAAGTATCTTAATATGCATTAGATTCAGTGCTATAGTGAAAAGGGTGCGATCCGCACGAATCATCGTTTCGATGTGTCGGTATCTTCCCGCGCGACCGGCGGATGAGACGCGCCAGGACGGACGAACGCCTCGCGGGCAGACCTAAACGCCCGCCCGGAAACGCCGCCCGACGCTCGCGAAGTCAGACGCGCGAACCGTCCGCATCCATTGGGCCAAGCGGACGGAGCGTGGCAGTTCCAGACCAAGGTCGACCAGCAGTTCGTCGACATGGTGGATCGAGAACGGCACGATATTGGTGCCCTTGCAATGGCGGCCGCCGGTGCGCGCGTCCATCCACGCCAGCCGCCGGTCGATATCGGCAACCTGCGCCGGTTCATCGGGCAAGGTGAGCCGGCCGGTCAGCAGCGCGGCGATCCAGATCGCGCCCATTTCGGCGTTGAGCTGGCAGAAGAACGACGAATTGTAGCCGTTGAACAGCAGGCGCGGCACGCCCAGCGGCACCATCGAGCGGTACAGACGGAAATTGCCCTGACGGTCGGTCACCCTGGCGCGCGTCGCATCGGGCAGGAAATCGACGCGCTGATGCCAGCCCGTGCCGCAGATCACCAGATCGGCGGGCAGGTCGCGGCCGTTAGACAGCGTCGCGCGGCCGGGCGCCAAAAGGACGATCTCGGCATCGCGCTCGAACCCGAGCTGGCCGCTGGCCACCTTGTCGTAGAAGCCGTCGCTGACGAGGCTGACCGTGCTGCGCGCGATGGTTTCCAGCGGCGTTCCGGGGTCCAGCCCGATCCGCTTGAGGCCAAGCTGGCGGCCGATCACGCCCTGCACCGTGGCCAGCAAGGCATTGCGGATGAATTTTCCGAACCCGAGCAGGCCGGAGCCGTGCAGGAACGCCTCGAACCCCTTGAGCTCCATCCACGGAAAGAGCCCCTCGCCCAGCCGGTTTAGGAACAGGTGCTTGAAATTGAGGACATTGCCGATGCGCTTCGGTATCTTCCAGATCAGATGGCGCACCACCATCGTGGTGCTGGCGCTGCGCGCGGCGATGGCGTTGGCGACATCGCACGAAGACTTGCCGTAGCCCACCACCAGAACATGGCGACCGCTGGCTTGGGCGGGATCGGTGAACTGGCTGGTATGCAGCACCCGGCCCCCCGCCGCCTCGAACGCGTCCGTACCCGGAAACGGCGGCACTGCGGGGATCGAAAAGATCCCGTTGCACAGGATCAGCCAGTCGAACGACTGTTCCGTCTCGCCGCCGGGGCCGGCAAGCTTCAGGGTCCAGCCCGGCGCATCCGCGCGTTCGCGCGTCGCCAGGACAGTGTGCGAAAAGCGGATGCGGGGCGTTACTCCGAAATGATCGGCATAGCTCGCCAGATAGGCCTGCATCTGCGCGCCCGACGGCCATTCCGGATAGTCATCAGGCATCGGCCAGTCGGAAAAGGCGTAAGTCTCGCGCGGGTTCTGCGTGGTCAGGCCCGGATAACGGCGCGAGGATGACCATACCCCGCCGAGATCCGGCTCCTTTTCGAACACCGTCACCTCGAACCCGAGCGCGGCCAGCGTCTTGGCGGTGCACAGCCCGGCAATGCCCGCACCCACGATCGCGATTGTTCCTGCCATCCTGTCTATCCCCTATGCGACAGGACATCGGGTAGGGTTTCGCGGCGCGGGCGGCCTATGCGCCCAGTGCGTGGATTGTGCGCGGGCGGCAGCATTTGCACGGCACGCCCGCGCCGCCTGCGGCAAACGCATGCAAAGTCGCACTGGACGCACATTGCCTGCAGCCGCTGAATATTCCCCCGTGCCAACCCGTGACGAGATGCACCCCACTCCGTCGACCGAACGGATCAAGCGATCTTCCGTGATCCCTGGGGGGAAATATGACTGCTCTGTTCAATGGCCCGCGCCTTGCGGGATTGCTCGTATCCCTTTCCACATCCGTTGCCCTGCCCGGCATCGCCATGGCGCAGGCGGCCGCACCTGCCACCGAAAGCGCGTCCGCGGCCGATCCGCTGGCCGGCGACATCGTGGTCACGGCCCGCAAGCGCGAGGAAAGCGCGCAATCCGTCCCGCTGGCCATCTCCGCCTTCTCGGGCGCGGCGATCGAGGCGCGCGGCGTGCAGAAGATCGATGGCCTTGCCAGCTTCACCCCGAACATGACCTTGCAGAACAACCCCAGCTTCGGCGGTGCGGGATCGTCGGCGGCGATCTACATTCGCGGGATCGGGCAGAAGGAATTCCTGCCCACCACCGAACCCGGCGTGGGCGTCTATGTTGATGGCGTCTATGTCGCCCGTTCGGTCGGCGCACTGCTCGATCTGGTCGACGTCGAACGTGTCGAGATCCTGCGCGGGCCGCAAGGCACGCTGTTCGGCCGCAATACTATCGGCGGCGCGATCAGCATCACCACGAAAAAGCCGGATGAAACGCCATCGGGCAACCTGCAGGTCACGACCGGCCGCTTCAGCCGCATCGACGTGAAGGCGAGCACCAACATCCCGCTTTCGGACACGCTGTTCTCCAAGGTCACCGTCGCCACCTTCAACCGCGATGGCTACGTCAGGCACCTCGTCGATGGCCGCGAGTTGGGCGATGTCGGCACGCTGACCGGCCGGTTCGACCTGCGCTGGAAGCCAAGCAGCACGTTCGAGGTCAATCTTGCGGTGGAAGGAACGCGCGATCGCACCAACGGCCCGGCTTTCGTGCTCTCGGGCGTCACGTACAAGTCCGCCATCTTCAACCCGCAGAACCTGCCGATGCTGCCACCCGGCAGCCCGGCCACGGCGGGCGCCTATGTGCTGAATCCTCCGTTCGATGCGCCCACCGACAACTTTACGCTGCTGCACAACTATTTCGCCACGCTGCTGGGCGGGCAGCCGTGCTTCGCGTTCGCGCCCTACAGCCCACAAGGCAATGCCGCGGCCTGCTTCAGCGATCGCTTCATCGTGGGCGACAGTGCCGATGCCGGCACCGGCCCGCAATATGCGAGGAACGACCTGTGGGGAGCGCAGGCCGTGATCGACTGGGATCTCGGCCCGGTGCAGTTGAAGTCGATCACCGCCTATCGCCATGTCAGCGGCGACTATGCCCGCGACGGCGATCATTCGCCGTTCACGATCCTGCACCTGGCGGACATCCTCAAACAGCACCAGTTCAGCCAGGAACTGCAGGTGCTCGGCAATACCGCCGACGACAAGCTGAAATACGTGGTCGGACTCTATTACTTCAACGAGAACGGCAACAATATCAACAATCTGGACTTCACGCCGGTGACCTTCCGGTCAGGCGGCAAGTTCGCCACGAAAAGCTATGCCGCATTCGGCCAGGCGACCTGGACCCCGATCCCGCTCATTGATCTGACGTTCGGTTTGCGCTACACCAAGGACCAGAAGTCGTTCCTTCCCGATCAGGAAATCCTGGTGGACAAGACTGGCGGCGCGCTGATCGCGGCCAGCCCGAACACCCCGCAGACGCGCGTGCTGCCCTATGTCACCGCCTATCGCAACGAGGATGCGGTAACGCCCAGCGCCAATATCGCGTTCCATGTGGCCGACAACGTGCTGGCCTATGCCTCGTTCTCGAAGGGGTTCAAGAGCGGCGGCTTCGTGCAGCGCGTGTTCCCGCCGCAGGCGAACATTCCCCAGTTCGGCGCAGAAAAGGCCACAGCCTATGAAATCGGCTTCAAGTCGAAGCTGTTCAACCGCCGCCTGACGCTGAACGGCGCCCTGTTCCTGACCAAATACGATGAACTGCAGGTGCAGGTCTTCACCGGCATCGCTCCGGTCACCAAGAACGCGGCTTCGGCCGAAATCAAGGGGCTGGAACTGGAGGGCCGCCTCGACGCTGGGGCCGGCTGGTTCCTGGAAGGCAGCCTTGGCTATCTCCACCCCCGTTTCACCGCGATCGATCCCGCCGCCGCCGAAATCACGCTGGCGTCGAAGTTCGAACGCGTTTCCAACTGGAGCTTGAGCGGCGCTGTCTCCAAGAGCGTGGAACTCGCAAACGGCGGCAACGTCCGTGCGCGGATCGACTGGTCGTACCGTTCGGGCGCCTACATGGACGCGCTCAATTCGCCCGAACTCTACCAACCGGGCTACAGCCTGTTCAACGCCAACGTGACCTACACTTTCCCCGGCGAAAAGGTTTCGGTCTTCGCCGGCGTGACCAACCTGACCGACAAGCAGTACCTTCAGACGGGGGTCTATGGCGCATCGTTCGGGCTCTACGAAAAGCTTTACGCACGGCCGCGCGAATGGTCGGCCGGCCTCAAGTGGTCGTTCTGACCATGGCGCGGTACGAAGAACTGGCGGGCCGTACCGCCATCATCGCCGGGGGCGCCACCCTGATCGGGGTGGCGGTCGCCCGCGCCTTCCTCGCGCAAGGTGTGCGGGTGGTCATCGCGGATATAGACCGCACAGGCGGCGAGCGCGCCGAAGCCGATCTCGGCTCCGAATCCCTGTTCGTCGAAACCGACGTCACGTCCGACGCGGCGATCGCAGCCTGCATCGCCAGCACGATCGCGCGGTTCGGGCGGCTGGACTTCCTCGTCAACGTGACGACCTCCTACCTCGACGACGGACTGGCGACGGAGCGCGAGACCTGGCTCAAGGCGCTCGACATCGGCCTGGTCGGTGGCGCGATGTTCGCGCAACTGGCGCAGGAACACCTTGCCGCCCATGCCGGCGCGATCGTCAACTTTTCCAGCGTCAGCGGCCATCGCGCGCAAAAGGGGCGCTTCGTCTATCCGGCGATCAAGGCCGCCGTGGCGCAGCTTACGCGCAGCCAGGCGCTGGAATTCGCGCGCCGTGGCGTGCGCGTCAACGCGGTGACGCCGGCGTGGACGTGGTCCAACGCCATCCTTGCCATGAGCGCGGACGATCGGGCGAAAGCCGATGCGGTGGGTGGGGTGTTCCACATGCCCGGCCGGATCGCCGACGCGGCGGAAGTGGCGGACGTGGTGATCTTTCTCTGCTCGGACGCGGCGCGCTTCATGAACGGCGCGGAAGTGGCCGTGGATGGCGGCTATCTGGCGCTGGGGCCGGAACAGCGCGAGGATCCGATCGACCGGTTGATGACCGCATAATCCCCGATCCGCGCCACACCTGTCGCATCGGTGACATGCCAGCGCGGAAAGCAGCCTTCGGGCG
The DNA here is from genome assembly GCF_003856955.1 of Novosphingobium sp. LASN5T. Classification (NCBI taxonomy): domain Bacteria; kingdom Pseudomonadati; phylum Pseudomonadota; class Alphaproteobacteria; order Sphingomonadales; family Sphingomonadaceae; genus Novosphingobium; species Novosphingobium sp. LASN5T. The sequence continues at coordinate 72,218 of NZ_RQSI01000007.1, read as the reverse complement.
CAGGATTCAGGGGTTCGCGCCTCGTCCCTGCCCATTGACTCTCCACGGTGCCCGTATGATCCTGACTGTCAAAACAGGGAGCAAAATCACGGGGGGAACAGTGGGCAGCGGTTCCATTTCAGGCCTTGCCGGCCAGATTGCCATGATGACAGGCGGCAATGCCTGCGAGACATTGCCGGGCTTTGCCGTCTTTTCGTCCAACAGCCTCAGCGAAGTGCGCGAGCACATCGCGCGGACCTATTGCCCGCACCACCTCTCGGTGGCGCGGCGCGGCGAGCGGCTCGACGCCTGGCTCAACCACAAGCGCCTCAACGACATCGGCATCGGGGCGATGACCTATGGCGCGGAAGTCTCGATCGAAGGGATCGAGGACGAGGACATGCTGCTGCTGATGCAGCCGCTCGCGGGGATGGCCGAGATCGGTACACGCCAGGGAACCGTCCTGAGCACTCCGGCGATCGCTTCGGTGGTGAACACGCGCGATCTCAAACGGATGCACTGGTCCGCCGACTGCACGCAGCGCGTGGTCCAGATCAGCAACCGGGCGCTCGACCATCACGCCACGATGATGATCGGCCGTCCGCTCAGCCGCGAACTCGAATTCGCGCAGGAGATGCCGGTCAGTGCCGAGAACGCGCACTGGTGGCACTATGCCTCATTGCTCAGCATGGAACTTTCCGCCGCATCGGGAAGCGAAAGCCGCGCGGTGCTGGGAAGCCTTGAAACGCTGCTGATCCTGAAACTGCTGGAAAGCCACCCCAACAACTATTCGGAGCATCTGCGCCCGCAGCCGTGCAAGATCGCCCCGCACCACGTCCGCCGCGTGGAGCAGTTCATCATCACCCATGCCGCCGAACCGGTGACGCTGGACCAGTTGGTCGATGTGAGCGGTGTCAGCGCCCGTGCGCTGTTCGATGGCTTCCGCCGCTTTCGCGGCACCTCGCCGATGGCTTTCCTCAAGGCCGTGCGGCTGGAACGTGCACGGGACGATCTGCGCCAGGCAGAGCCGGGCACATCGGTTACGTCGGTCGCCTGCAAATGGGGCTTTTACCAGTTCGGCCGCTTTTCCGCGCAGTATCGCAAGATGTTCGGCGAGCTGCCTTCGGAAACGCTGCGCAACCTCAACTGAGGAAATCGAGCAGCGCGGCGTTGAACGCCGCGGGTTGTTCGATATTCGACAGATGCGCGGCGTCGAGCGTGACCAGTTGCGATCCCGCAATCCGGGCGGCAAGGACTTCGGCGTCGGCCGACGGCGTGGCCGGATCGCGGGCGCCGGCGATCAGCTGCGTGGGCAGGTCGATCAGGCCGATGATCGGGCGCATGTCCATGTCGCGGATCGCGGCGCAGCACCCGGCATAGCCCGCAGGCGATGTCGCCAGCAGTCCTTCGCGCACCGGCGCGATGCCGCCGAGCGCGGCGGCGCGGAATTCGGGCGTGAACCAGCGTTCGAGAATGGCCGAGGTCATCCCCGCCATGCCGTTCTCCAGTACGCTGGCAATGCGCGACTGCCATCCCGAAGGCGGCCCCATGTAGGCGGCGGTGTTGGCCAGCACGAGCCGGTCGAACCGGTCGGGCGCATGAACGCCGAGCCACTGGCCGGTCATCCCGCCGAGCGACAGTCCGCAGAAATGCGCGCGTGCGATGCCAAGCGCATCCATCAGATCGAGAACGTCGCGGCCCAGTCGGTCCAGCCCGTAGGCGCCGGCCGGAACGTCGGAGCGGCCATGGCCGCGCGTGTCATAGCGCAGCACCCGGAAGCGGGCGGCCAGCGCCGCCACCTGCGCCGACCACATGTCCATCGCGGTGCCGAGCGAGTTGGACAGGACGACGACCGGCGCATCTCCCGCTCCGTCCTCCGGACCGTCCATGCGCCACGCGATCGCGCAGCCATCGCCTACCGTCGCCATTCCCGTTTCGATCATGCCGCTCGTCTCCGTCCTTGCCAAAGGCGCAGGGACCACGCGCCGTCCCCACGGCGCATGGTCCCGGCAATGCGATCGTTGCGCGGGATCAGGCCGCTACCGCCGGCGCGCGATGGCGAGCCATGAGTTCGGTTTCGGCGGTATCGACGGCCGGGTGCAGCACGAAGTCGAAAGCGATTTCACTGAACGGGCCGTTGAGGTTCTCGGCATGGATCGCTTCCGGTTCCTCGCGGCGCACGATCTCGGGGATGAGATCATCGTGCGTGGCGAAGGCGAAATCGTCGTGCAGATAGGGATCGCCGTTGATGTTGATCTGCGTGGTCAGATGGCGATGGCCCGGCGCGGACACGAAGAAATGGATATGCGCCGGACGGTTGCCATGGCGACCGATCGCCGACAGGAGGCGGTCCGTGCCGCCCTGCGGCGGAACCGAATAGCCCGATGGCACGATGCTGCGGAACTTGTAGCTGCCATCGGCGCCGGTCTCGATGCGGCGGCGGTTGTTGTAGGCCGTCTGCGAGGGATCGAACACCGAATAGCCACCCTTGGTATTGGCATGCCAGACATCGACGATCGCGCCGGCCACAGGCTTGCCATCAAGGTCGAAGACGCGCCCGTGCATGATCAGCGTCTCGCCCGTGTCGGTGCCATCGTCCAGCCGCGCAAAGCTCTTGGCCAGCGGCGCGCCGGGAACGTAGAGCGGGCCTTCGATCGTGCGCGGGGTGCCGCCCGCGATGCCGGCGGCCTTGTCGGCGCGGTCCATCCGGATGTCGAGGAAGTGATCGAAGCCGAGACCCGGCGCGATCAGCCCGAATTCCGGCGCGGCTTCCTGCAGGAAGTGCAGCGCGTGCCAGAATTCCTCGGCCGTCACATCGAAATCATCGATGGTGGTGAACAGGTCGGACACGATGCGCCGCACGATCGCCTTGGTGCGCGCGTCACCGCCAGCCTGGTCCACGCCGGCAATGCGGGCGAGATAGCTCTGCACGCCGGATTCCTGCACGAGTTGTGATGCCATGAAACCTCTCCTTGAGCTTGCGCGACCTCAGCGGTCGTCGCTGTGGATTGACGAAGGGTGGCGGCACAGCGCCGTCACCGTGATGTCCATGAAAGGGAACAGCGGCAGGCCAGTGAGGATGGCGTGAAGCTCCTCGTTGCTCGCCACGTCGAAGATGCTGGTGTTGGCATAGGCGCCGACGTGCCGCCACAGATGTCGCCATGTGCCGGCCCGCTGCAGGTCTTCGGCCCGCGCCTTTTCCTCGGCCTTGAGCCGGTCGAACTCGGCCGGATCGAGATGCGCCGGCACCTTGACGAGCATTTCCACCTGAAAGAGCATGATTACCTCGCGACCTGGTTGAGCATGACGACGGTGCGCTCCGGCGCATCGCGGCGGAAGTGGCGGACCTTGTCCTCGTCAAGCTCGATCCCGAGCCCCGGACCCTTCGGCACCGTCAGCGCGAAGTCCGCGTATTCGAGCGGCGTGGCGAGAATTTCCTCGGTCTGGAGCAGCGGCCCGAACAGTTCGGTGCCCCAGGCCAGCGTGGCGAACGTCGAACACAGGTGCGCCGCCGCCGCCGTACCCACGCTGCCTTCCAGCATGGTGCCGCCATAGAGGCCGATATGCGCCGCCTCCGCGATCGCCGCGACCTTCCCCGCCGCGATCAACCCGCCGGCCTGCGCCGCCTTGATCGAGAAGGCATCGCCCGCGCGGATCGCCGCAAGATCGAACGCGTCGTGCGTGCCGCGCAAGGCTTCATCCGCCATGATCGCGATGGGGGCGCTGGCGGCAAGGCGCGCCATGCCCGCCCGGTCGGCGCGCGGCAGCGGCTGTTCGATCAGATCGATGCCCGCGTCCGCCAGCATCCGCGCACCCTTCCGCGCGGTCTGTTCGTCCCATGCCTGGTTGACGTCCACCCGCACCGAGGCGCTGGCGCCCAGCGCCCGCTTGATCGCCCCGGCATGGGCGACGTCATCGGCCAGGGGGCGCTTGCCGATCTTGAGCTTGAACACATTGTGCCGCCGGGCCTCGATCATCGCTTCGGCTTCGGCGATGTCCTGCGCGGTATTGCCGCTGGCCAGCGTCCACAGCACCGGCAGGCGATCGTGCTGGCGCCCGCCCAGCAGATCGGACAGCGGCACGCCGGCACGCCGCGCGATGCAATCGAGCAGCGCGGTCTCCACCGCGTTCTTGGCGAAGTGATTGCCCACGACGTTCTGCCGCAGCCGCGTCATCAGCGCGGCGGGCATCGTGGAATCCGCTCCGACCAGCAGCGGCGCGAAATAGGTGTCGATGGTGAGCTTGATGCTCTCGGGGCTTTCGTCGCCATAGGCAAGTCCGCCGATCGTCGTCCCTTCGCCCAGCCCGGACACCCCGTCCGAACAGCGCACGCGCACAAGCACCATCGACTGCCGACTGATCGAGGTCATCGACAACACATGCGGGCGGATCGTCGGGACATCGACGATCCAGGTATCAATTGTATCTATGGTCGCCAAAGGCCGAATCCTTTCCCAACCGCCATATATTGCGGCTCTTCTATTGACTCCCCCCGCGTTCGTGAAAGATCGTCTCGGTACGGATCGATACCTTTTGGATATGATATGGAACTGAGGCACCTCCGCTATTTCGTCGCCGTAGCCAACGAACAGAACTTCACGCGCGCGGCGGAACTGCTCAACGTGGCGCAGCCGCCGCTCAGCCGGCAGATCCGGCAACTGGAGGAGGAAATCGGCGCCGACCTGTTCGACCGCGATTCCCGCCCGGTGCGGCTGACCGAGGCCGGGCGGCTGCTTTACGAACATGCCGTGCCGCTGCTGGCGGGCGTCGACCAGTTGCGCGACATGATGCGCCGCTTCACCGGGCACGGGCAGCGGCGGTTCGTGATCGGCTTCGTCGGTTCCATCCTGTTCGGCCCGCTTCCCGAAGTGATCCGCCTGTTCCGCGACCGCGCGACCAATGTGGAGGTCTCTGTCCTCGAATGCACCACGACCGAACAGATCGCGGCGCTTAAGGAAGGACGCATCGACGCCGGCTTCGGACGATTGCGCTTCGAGGACCCGGCCATCCGCCGGATCGTGCTGGCCGAGGAGAAGCTGCTGGCGGCCGTTCCAGCCGATCACCCCCTCGCCCTGGCACGGCGCCCTGTCCATCTGGAAGACCTGGTCGGGCAGACCCTGATCGCCTATCCGCGGCCGGCCCGCCCCAGCTATGCCGACCAGGTCTTCAGCATCTTCCACGACGCCGGCCTGCAACCAAGCGGCGTGCAGGAAGTGCGCGAGCTCCAGACCGCGATCGGCCTTGTCGCCGCCCATGCCGGCTTCACCATCGTTCCGGAATCGGTGCAACGCTTCCGGCGTGACGACGTGGCCTATCTCCCCATCGCCGACAACACCGCGCGCTCGCCGATCATGATGATCCATCGCATGGGCGACATTTCGGCCGAACTCGCCCAGCTCATCGCGATCAGCCGCGACGTGCACGGGGTGCCGCGAGACTGAACCGACGCAGCGGAGTTCCGGGCGTGGGATACCCGGTCATCCGACGCCCGCGTGCTCATGCCAAGCTGCTGAGATGCTGACGCATCACAGCTTGGAAATGCTCAAGCGCCGCACGGGCTTAACCCCAATGCGGTGAGCCATGCTCGCCGCATTGGGGTGTCACTCCTGCCATCCACCGCCCAGCGCGCGAAAGAGCTGGACCGTTGCCGTGGCCTGCGCCATGCGCGCCTGCTCCACCGCATCCTGGTCCGACAGCGCGGAAAGGCGCGCCTGCAACACATCGCCCAGCGTCATGCGGCCGGCACGGTAGAGCGCGTCGGCCTGGTCCGCGCGTTGCGTCGAAGTCGCCAGCGCCTGCTGCAATCCCGCAAGCCGCCCATCGAATCCCGTGCGCAGGCCGTAAGCGCCTTCCACTTCCTCCAGCGCGGTAACCACCGCCTTGTCATGGCTAGCCATCGCCGCAACGAGTTCCGCATCGCCCATCGCCACGCGCGCCCTGAGGCGGCCGGCGTTGAACACCGGCACCCAGGCGGAGATGCCCGCCAGCCCGCCGGTGCCGCCGAAGCCGGGCAGCCCGCCGAGGTCGATCCGCCCGTTCTGGCCAAGGAACTGGATGCCGAAGCGCGGCAGAAGATCGGCCTTCGCGCTGCGCAGCCTCGCCGCGCGCGCCGTAACCGCGAAGGCGGCGGCGCGCACGTCCGGGCGGCGGTCCAGCACGGTCGAGGGCAATTGCCCGCCGGGCGGCGGCGGCACGGTCAGGCCATCGGCAGGGCCGGTCTCCACCGCCTGTTCGGGCGTCCCTCCGGCCAGCACTGCCAGTCGGCGACGGCGCACGTCGATCAAGGCCTCGATCGGGGCACGGCCGGCGCGCAAGGTCTCCAGCGCGGCACGGGCCTTGCTGACATCGGCGGCGGTCGCCGACCCCGAACGCATTCTCGCCCCGGCATAGGCGACAAGGCGCCCGGCGGTCGCCACGCTGGCATCCAGCAGCGCCAGCCGTCGACGCAGGCCCTGCAACTGCTGGTAGTTCTCGACGACATCGCCGACCACCAGCAGCCGCGCGCCGGCCTCGGTCTCGGCCGTACCCAGCGCAAGCGCGCGCGCCGCGGCGACATCGGCGTGGCGTCCGCCGAACACGTCCGGTTCCCAGCTCGCGCCAAGGCCGATGGCGTACCCTCCGCCGGTCACGCCGTTGTCGGCGCCGGGCAGCGACGACACCAGCGTCCCCAGCGCCCCATCCAGCCCACCGTCGCTGACGGTTCCGAACGCGGCGCCATGCGCGGCCACCGTCGGATAGAGCGCGGATTCGGCGACGGCAACCATCGCCCGCGCCGCCGCGACATTGGCGCGCGCAATGCGGATGTCGTGATTGGTGGTCAGCGCGCGTTCCACCAGCCGATCGAGCGCGGGATCGCCCCAGGCCGTCCACCAGCGCCGCACGTCTTCAGCCCGCGCATCGGCATCGCCTTCCCCGTTCGCCCGCGGGGCATCGAACCGCGCGGGCGCGGCCACGGGAGCGACGGGCGGCGAAGCCGGCGGCGGGGCCACGCACGCCGCCAGCGGCAGCATCGCAAGCAGCGGAAGTGCAAGCGCCTTCATTTTCGATCGTCCCCGCATTTCATCCCTGCCGCGCCAGCATCGCGCGGAAGCGCTGCACGGCCAGCGTTACGAACAACGCACCCCAGCCGCAGATCAGCGCCAGTTCCGGCCAGATCACGTCGATGCCCGCACCACGATAGAGGATCGCCTTGGACAGCGTGACGAACTGCGTCGTCGGCAGACACTCCGCCAGCGCCTTGATCGTCGGCGGCATGCTTTCCAATGGCGTGGCCGCTCCGGACAGCAGATAGGCGATCGCATAGACCGGCACCGCGAAAAGGCCGAACTGCGGCATGCTCGGCGCCATCGTGGCCATCCACATGCCAAGCGCGGTCACCGAGAACAGATAGATCAGCATCGAGCCGGCGAACAAGGCCAGCGACCCCGCCAGCGGAACGTCCAGTGCGCCATGGACCACGAACCACAGCGAGGCGACCGACGCAACGAGAATGACGAAACCGTTGGCCAGGATCTTGGCGAAGGCGATCTCGCTGGCGCGGACCGGCATGACCAGCAAATGCTCGATCGTACCGTGTTCCCGCTCGCGGATCACCGCCGCCCCGACGAGGATGATCGCCAGCACGGTGACGTCGGTGACGATCTGCATGACCGAGGTGTACCATGCGGAGGTCGCGTTGGGATTGAAGCGGATGCGGCTCGTCACGCGCAGCGGCAACTGTTCCATCAACCCCCGCGCGCGGAGGAACTCCAGCGTCTCCTGCGCGAAAATCTGCTGGAAATACGATGCGCCGAGCCCGGCCTGCGTCATCGCCGTGGCATCGACGAGCAGTTGCACCGTTGGCGCGCGACCGGCCAGGACATCGGCCTGGAAGCGTTCGGGAATCTCGATCACGAAGATATAGCGGCTGGCGTCCATCGCCGGCACCACGTCGGCGCGGGCGATGTCTTCGGGCGGCTTGAAATAGGGCGCCCGCACCGCATCGCGCAACTGGCGCGAAAGTTCGGAGCGATCGTTGTCGATGATCGCGACCGAGGCGTTGGAGACTTCGGCCTTCACCCCGTTGGCGACGACGACGATGGCCCCCGTGAAGGCGAACACGATCAGCAGGACCAGCGTCACGTCCTTCATCAGGCTGCGCAGTTCCTTCGCGCCGAGCAGCCAGACATTGAGAATCCAGCGCCTCATACGTCCTGCTCGCGCAGCATCAGGCGGGCGGCGGCGACATAGGCAAGCGCGAAGCCGCCCAGCGCAAGATAAGGTTCGGCGAAACTCGCCAGGCCCAGCCCCTTGGTGAACGTGCCCAGGCTGACGATCTGGAACCACGACGAGGGGAAACCGACGCCGATCCAGTAGCTCCCCCCGTCCAGGGTCGAAACCGGATAGAGCAGGCCGGAGAAATTGACCGACGGAATCAGGCAGATCAGCGAGGTCGCGAAAATGGCGGAAACCTGCGAGCGCACGAACGTGGAGATCATCAGGCCCAGCCCCGTCGCGGCAAGCAGGAACAGCAGCCCGCCGATGGTCAGGGCCAGCAGCGAGCCACGGAGCGGAACGCCCAGCACGGTGACGATGGTCGTCACCAGCAGGCCGAAGCTGACCATCGCCAGCGCCACGTATGGCGCCTGCTTGCCAAGCAGGAAGGCCCCGCCGCTCGCGGGCGAGGCATAGAAGTTGGTGATCGAGCCGATCTCCTTCTCCCGCACGATGCCCAGCGCAGTCAGCATCGCCGGGATCAGGATCAGCGTGAGCATCAGCACGCCCGGCGTGATCGCGTAGATGCTGCGGAATTCCTGGTTGTAGATGAAACGCGGCTCGATCCCGAGCGGCAGCCCGGTTATCGGCGCGCCCGGCGTCGCGGCAAGTACGTCGGCGATATAACCGGTCAGGATCGCTTCACCGTAAGCGCGGGCATTGGACGCCGGAAACGGGCTTCCGCCGTCGATGAGCAAGCCCACCTCCGGCCGCCGCCCCGCGGCGAGGTCGCGGCCGAACCCCGGCGGAATGTCGAGCACGAGTTGCACCGTCCCGTCGCGCAGCCCCCGCTCCGCATCGGCATCGCCCTGTGGCGGCGGCATCTCCCGGAAATAGCGCGAACCCTGGAAGTGCCGAACGAGATCGCGGCTGGTCGCGGTGCGATCGTGGTCGAGCACGGCGAGGCGGATGTCCTGCACATCGAACGAGATGCTGAACGCGGCGATGCAGAGAAGCGCCATCGGACCAGCCAGCGCGAAGACGAGCCGGGTCCGGTCGCGGAGCAGTTCCAGCGCCTCGCGCCGCGCGAAGGCCCAGGCGTAGGCGAACCAGCGGCCAACGCCACCGGCGCGCGGCGCTTCAGGCGGTGCTCCGGCGACATCGGCCGGCTGCAATGCCGGCGGATTGCCCGCATCGCCGTCAAGCACCGCGATGAACGCATCTTCCAGCCGCGTCACCCCCTGTTCGCGAACGAGGTCGGCCGGCGCGCCGACCGCCAGCACTCTCCCGCGATGCATCAGCGAGATGCGATCGCACCGCTCGGCTTCGTTCATGAAATGGGTCGAGACGAAGATGGTCACGCCCTCTTCGCGCGAAAGGCGGATCAGGTGGCGCCAGAACATGTCGCGGGCCGCCGGGTCGACGCCCGAGGTCGGCTCATCGAGGATCAGCACTTCCGGACGGTGGAGGCAGGCCGCGGCAAGCTGAAGGCGCTGCCGGATACCCAGCGGCAGCGAGGAAGGCGGCGTATCGGCATGGTCGGCCAGCGCGAACTCCGCCATTGCCCGTTCCACCAGCGGTCCCGCCTCCGCGCGCGGCACCCGGTAGAGCCGCGCGTGCAGCGCCAGATTCTGCCGCACCGTCAACTCCTCGTAGAGCGAGAAGGCCTGCGACATATAGCCCACCCGCATCCGCGTCGTCATGTCGCCGGGCGTGATCGTCTTGCCGAACAGCCGGGCAGCCCCGCTGGTCGCGTCGAGCAGGCCGGTCAGCATCTTCATCGTGGTGGTCTTGCCGCAGCCGTTCGAGCCGAGGAAACCGAAGATTTCGCCCTTGCCGATGCGGAAGTTGACGTGATCGACCGCGACGAAATCCCCGAATTGACGGACGAGATCGTGCGCCTCGATCGCGGGAGCGCCGCCCTCGTCACGCCACGGCGGCACCACCAGCGCTTCCTGCGAGGGCCGCCGCGCCTCGGGCAGCAGCCGAATATAGGCTTCCTCCAGCGTATCCGCGCCAGCTTGCTCCATGATCGCGCGCGTGCGCCCCTGTGCGATCACGCGGCCCGCGTCCATGGCGACGAGATGGTCGAAGCGTTCGGCTTCCTCCATATAGGCGGTCGACACCAGCACGGTGAGCGCGGGCCGCTCGGCGCGCAGCGCATCGACCAGCTCCCAGAACTGGCGGCGCGACAGGGGGTCGACCCCGGTCGTCGGCTCGTCGAGGACAAGCAGGTCGGGATCGTGGACCAGCGCGCAGCACAGCCCCAGCTTCTGCTTCATGCCGCCGGAAAGTTTGCCCGCGGGCCGGTCAGGAAAGGGCGCCAGACCGGTCGCATCGAGCAGCCGCCGCATATGCGCGGCGCGCTCGGCGGCATTCAGCCCGAACAGGCGGCCGAAGAAATCGATGTTCTCGGCCACGGTCAGCGTCGGATAGAGGTTCCGCCCCAGCCCTTGCGGCATATAGGCCACGCGTGACAGGAACCGGTCGCGTCCTGCCGCCTGCGAAAGGTCCAGTCCCAGCACCGACAGGCGCCCCTGCTGCAACTTCCGGACCCCGGCTACCAACCCCAGCAACGACGACTTGCCCACGCCGTCGGGGCCAACCAGCGCGATCGCCTCCCCCTTGGGCAGGCACAGGGATACGTCGTCGAGCGCCAGTACCGCGCCATAGCGATGCGTCACTCCGACGACGTCGATAGCCGCCGGCTCCCGCTCGTCCGGGGCGCGGTCGACCGCCACGATCACGGTTTCCGGGGCTTGAACGATGGCCAGGCCTGGCGGGGATCGGTCCTGACGAAGCCATCGGCGGTCATCCCCGCCTTGAGCCTGCCATCGAGACCGCGCGCCACGTCCGCCGGGATGCGCAGCTTGACGCGATAGGACAGCTTCTCGCGCTCGCTCTTCGTTTCGACGAACTTGGGCGTGAACTGCGCATCGGGCGCGATGAAGCCGATCCGCGCCGGGATCGCCGTGTCGAAACCTTCCGGCAGCACCCGCGCCTCGTCACCGATCCTGAGCCGCGCCACGGTTTCGGCGGGCAGGAAGATCGTGAGGTAGACGTCCTCGGGATTGACCAGCGAGACGATCTTGCCCCCGGCCGGCAGCACGGTTCCCGGCTCGACGATGCGGTATTCGACACGGCCCGGCCCCGGCGCCCTGATCTTCAGGTCGGCAAGGACAGTGTCGATCTGGGCGATCTGCGCGTCGGCCTGCGCGATCGCGGTGCGCGCTTCGTTCACGCCGCCGCCCGCGGCCGTGACGCCCGCGCTCGCGGTATCATACGCCACGCGGCGCTGCTCCAGTTCCACCGGCGAGACCATCGCCTGATCGCGCAGCTTCGCCGTTTCGCGCAGATCGATTCCCGCCAGACGGGCCTGGCCGGCGCGAACCGCGCGTTCCCCTTCCGCCCTCTCCACCGCGGCGGCCGCGCGATCACGCGCCGCCCGCGCGCCGCGCAACTGCGCCAGCGTGTCCGCCGCGTCTTCCTCGGCGATCACCTCGCCCGCGCGGACGAGGTCACCCTCCTGCACGCGCAGGGCCAGGAGGCGCCCCGGATACTTCACCGCCACATCGGTCCGCGTCATTTCGATGCGCCCGTTGCCCCGCACGATGCCATCGGGAAGATCGCTGCCGCGCGTCGCCTGCCACCACGCGAAAAAGCCCGCCGCCAGCAGGACGGCGATCACCGCCGGCACGATCCGACGAACAAGACGCTTCATTGAACGGGCCTCCGGGGCGGCGAAACGACGGGAAATACGGACGGAACCATGTCAGGCCATCAGATGCTGGCCGCTGTCGACCGGAATGACGGTGCCGGTAATCCGTCGCGCCGCGTCGCTGGCAAGGAACGCCGCCAGCGCGCCCACGTCGGCTATGTCGACAAGCTGGCCTTCAGGCACTTCGGACGCGGCGCGGTCGAGCAGTTCGTCGAACCGGTCGATCCCGCTGGCGGCGCGCGTCGCGATCGGCCCCGGCGAGATGGCGTGCGCGCGAATGCCCTTCGGCCCCAGTTCGGCCGCGACATAGCGCGTGGCGCTTTCCAGCGCGGCCTTGACCGGCCCCATCAGGTTGTAATGCCGCACCACGCGCTCCGAACCGTAGAACGTCACGCACAGCAGGCAGCCGCCCTGCGGCATCAGCGGTTCGGCGAGCCGCGCCATCCGCAGGAAGCTGTGGCAGGAAACATCCATCGCCACCTCGAAGCCCTCGGCCGAACTGTCGATGACGCGCCCGTGCAGATCCTCCTTGGGCGCGAAGGCGATCGAATGGAGCAGGAAATCAAGCCCGCCCCATTCGGCCGCCACACGCGCGAACAGCGCTTCCAGTTCGCCCGGCACGCGCACGTCGCACGGCGCCAGCCATTCCACGCCCAGCGCATCCGCAACCGGCTGGACGAAAGGCTTTGCCTTCTCGTTGAGATAGGTTGCCGCCAGACGTGCCCCGCAATCGCGAAACGCCTGTGCGCAGCCAGCCGCGATGCTGTGTTCGTTGGCGATTCCCACCACCAGCCCGCGCTTACCGGAAAGATCGACCAGCGGCGCCATCATGCCTCCTTTGCCGAAGCCAGCAGTTCGAGCGTGTGGAGCGCGATCATGCGCTCCTCATCCGTCGGGATCACGCGGACCTTCACCGCGCTGTCGGCCGTGCTGATAAGCGGCGCATGGGCCGTGTTAGCCTGCGGATCGATCGTCACGCCGAGCCAGCCCAGCCGCGCACAGACCATCGCGCGTACATCCGCCGCGTTCTCTCCGATTCCGGCGGTGAACACGATCCCGTCCAGCCCTTCGAGCGAGCACGCCAGCGCCCCCGCCTCACGCGCCGCACGATAGGCGAACAGTGCGACCGCCTCCGCCGCGCGCGGATCATCGCTGGCGGCAAGGTCGCGCATATCGCTCGAAAGGCCGGAAACGCCGAGCAGCCCTGACTCGCTGTAGAGCAGGTGCTCCACCGCCTTCGCGTCGAGGCCCTTCTGCTGGAACAGATAGAGCACCACGCCCGGATCGATCGTGCCGCAGCGCGTGCCCATGACCAGTCCGTCAAGCGCGGTGAAGCCCATCGTCGTATCGATGCTGACCCCACCCTTCATCGCGCACAGGCTCGCCCCGTTGCCGAGATGCGCCGCGATCACGCGGCCCCCGGCCATCACCGGATCGATCTCGCGCAGGCGGCGCGCGATATATTCGTAGGAGATGCCGTGGAAGCCATAGCGGCGCACGCCTTCCCCGGTCAGCGCGCGCGGCAGCGCCAGCCACGTGGCGACGGACGGCTGGGTCTGGTGGAAGCCGGTATCGAAGCAGGCCACTTGCGGAAGCCGGGGCCGGGCCGCCTTCACCGCGCGGATCGCCGCAAGGTTGTGCGGCTGGTGCAGCGGCGCCAGCGGACACAGCGCGTCGAGCTTCTCCAGCAAGGCATCCGTTATTCGCGCCGGCTCCGCGAAATCGGCGCCGCCATGAACCACGCGATGCCCCACCGCCACCAGTTCCCGCCCGACATGCGCTTCGACGCTGTCGAGAAGGTCCGCAAGCAGCGTTTCATGCGTCGCGCCGTCCTCATGCGACCAGCGCCGTTCTGCGAGCGTGACGCCGGCGGCATCCCGCGCGATCAGGTGCGGCGCAAGACCGATGGCTTCGATCTTGCCATGGGCAAGCAACCGCACGTCCGTTCCTTCACGGGCATAGAGCGCGAACTTGAGGCTCGAAGACCCGGCGTTGAGGCACAGGAGGGTTGCGCTCATGCGCGCGCATCCCCTGCTCCCGGAGCGGCCTTGGTGCCAGCGCGCGCCAGCAGCACCGCCAGCGCACACGAGGCGATCCGCGTCCGCCGGCTGTCCGCGCGGCTGGTCAGGATGATCGGCACGCGCGCGCCCAGCACGACACCGGCGGCATCCGCCCCGGCCAGGAACGTGAGCTGCTTGGCCGCGATATTGCCGGCCTCCAGATCGGGCACGAGCAGCACGTCCGCCTGCCCCGCCACCGGCGAAACGATCCCCTTTTCCCGCGCCGCCGCCTCGCTGATGGCGTTGTCGAGCGCCAGCGGCCCGTCCAGCACGCCACCGGCGATCTGGCCCCGGTCCGCCATCTTGCACAGCGCGGCGGCATCCAGTGTCGCCTGCATCTTCGGGTTGACCGTCTCCACCGCCGCGATGATCGCCACGTTCGGTCGCTCGATCCCGATCACATGGGCCAGATCGATGGCGTTGCGCGCGATATCGGCCTTGTCCTCCAGCGTCGGGGTGATGTTGATCGCGGCATCGGTGATGACCAGCGGACGCGGATGGCCGGGCACGTCCATCACATAGGCATGGCTGATGCGCCGTTCGGTGCGCAGGCCCGTATCGGCATGGACCACTTCGGCCATCAGTTCGTCAGTATGGAGCGAGCCTTTCATCAGCAAGGCCGCCTCTCCCGCGCGCACCAGTTCCACCGCGCGGGCGGCGGCGGCATGGCTGTGCGGCGCATCGATCAGGCGGAAGGCCGAAATGTCGAAGCCCGCCGCTTCCGCAGCCGCCTGGATCTTCATCGCCGGACCAACCAGCACCGGCCGGATCAGCCCCGCCTCCGCCGCTTCGGCGACCGCTGCCACGGCATCGGCGCTGCACGGGTGCGCGACGGCGGTGACCGCAGGTTCGCCGGAAGCGGCGCCCTGAACCAGCGCATGGAAGCGGTCATGACGCGCGATGCGCACGTCGGGCACGGGCACGCGCGCGCGGCTGACCTTCTCCGTCGGCGCCTTGACCTCGGCCTCCCCCGAAATCACCGTTTCACCGATCTGGTTTATACAAGCGCAAGCGAGCGTGACAATATGGTGTTCAGGCTTCTTGGCGGTGACAGTGACCGTCGCGGTAACCGTGTCGCCTACCCCCACCGGACGGCTGAACCGCAGCGACTGGCCCAGATAGATCGCGCCGGGCCCCGGAAGTTCGGTCCCCAGCACCGCCGAAATCAGCCCCGCGCCCCACATGCCATGCGCGATCACGCGATGGAACATATCGGTCTCGGCATAGGCCGGGTCCATATGGGCCGGGTTCACGTCACCCGATACGGCCGCGAAAAGCTGGATGTCGTCGGCGGTAAGCTGGCGCGTCAGGCTGGCGCTGTCGCCGATGGCGATCTCGTCGAAGGTCCGGTTCTCGATAAGGGCGGGATCGGTCATAGTCATCGCTCCAGCACGTAGCGGCCCGGCGCGGGTTCCAGCGGCGGATAACCGGCGTCGGCCCGCCCCAGCGGCGGCGGTTCCGCCGGATCACCCGAATGCGCGGCCAGCCAGACGCCCCATTCCGGCCACCACGATCCTTCGTGCCGCTCCGCCGTGGCCAGCCAGTCGTCGGGCGCCGGCGCGGCCCCGTCGAGCGGGCGCGTCGCCACGCTGTAGTGCCGGTGGCGATGGCCGGGTTCGGACACGATCCCGGCGTTGTGCCCTCCACTGGTCAGCACGAAGCGCAGCTCCGCGCCGGTGAACATGTGCAGCTTATGCACGGAGCGCCAGGGCGCGACATGATCCTGCTCGGTGCCGACCATGAATAGCGGCATCCTGAGTCCCGACAAGGTGACCGGGCGGCCGCCCACACGATAGCGCCCCTCTGCCAGGTCGTTATCAAGGAACAGGTGGCGCAGGTATTCGGAATGCATCGCATAGGGCATCCGCGTGCCATCCGCGTTCCATGCCATCAGGTCGGTCATCGGCTCCCGCTCGCCCATCAGGTAGGTGGTCAGCAGGCGCGACCAGACGAGGTCGTTGGAACGCAGCATCTGGAACGCACCGCCCATCTGGCTGCTGTCGAGATAGCCCTTCGCCCACATCATGCTGTCGATCAGATCAAGCTGCGCCTCGTCGATGAACAGGCCCAGTTCCCCCGGCTCGGAGAATTCGGTCTGCGCGGCGAAGAACGTCGTGGTGGCCAGTCGTTCGTCCCCGTCGCGCGCCATGGTAGCGGCAGCGATCGCCAGGAGCGTTCCGCCCAGGCAGTATCCCGCCGCGTGAACCTTCTGCGCGCCGGTGATCGCGCCGATCGCATCCAGCGCCGCCATCGGCCCCAGCCTGCGATAATCGTCGAGATTGAGGTCGCGATCGGCGCTGACCGGATTGTGCCATGAGACCATGAATACCGTGAAGCCCTGATCGCGCAGCCAGCGCACCAGCGAATTTTCGGGCGACAGGTCGAGGATGTAGTATTTCATGATCCAGGCCGGGACGATCAGCACCGGTTCGGGGCGCACCGTCGCGGTCGTCGGCGCATACTGGATCAGTTCCATCAGTTCGTTGCGGAACACGACTTCGCCCGGCGTGACCGCGACCTTATCCCCCACCGGAAAGGCATCGACTCCGGCAGGCGGTTCGCCGCGCAACTGGCGCCGCATGTCGTCGATCAGGTAGTTCATGCCATCGGCCAGACAGTGCCCGCCGGTTTCGAGGATGCGCTGTTGCAGAACCGGATTGAGCGCGGCGAAATTGGTGGGCGCCACCATGTCCAGTATCTGCCGCACCGCGAATTCGACAACCGCCTCGTGATGCCGGGTGACGCCACCGACCCCCGTGGTGGCGGCGTGCCACCATTGCTGCTGCAGAAGGAAGCCCTGAGCCACGATGTCGAACGGCGGCTTGCGCCATGCCGGATCGGCGAAACGCCGGTCCTGCGGCAACGGTTCGATCGCCGGCTCCGGCTCCGTTCCGGCAGGCACTTGCTGCATGGCATAGTCGGCAAGGCGCAACGCCTTGCGCCCCGCCTTGGCCGCCAATTGCATCTGTTTGCCGGGCGAAGCCGCCAGATGCATCCACCAGTCCGTGAAGGACTGGGCGATGGAAACTGGCGACAATCCCCCGGAAACCTTCGCAACGATCGCCCTGGCGGCGCTATCGACGGTCGCAGCCACGCCATCGAGCGGATCGGGACCGGAATTTTCGCCTGCTATCACCTTGGTTGCTCCGTAGCGTCGCCATCACCGACCCATGCAAGGATCACGGCCGCGATACCTTGCATTCGGTCAATTCGACAGCCTCGCCCGGACCGGCAGCACTGAAAGCGGCTCATTTTTACGTTCTGCACGAATAACTTACATTTGTGTCAATTTCTTCTCAACCCCCTTTCATGCGCCCTAGCAGATCAATCAGGGGTTGCCGCGCCCATATGGCCATCACCGCGCCACCCGCGCTTCGTCAAGCCCGCTAAACGTCTTTGTTTTTGCTGATAAAAACATATGTTGCATTTATTCGAGAATCATGAAACGTTTGTTTCAATAAAGGAAGAGCGGAGACAGGTCGCAGCCAGCGAGGTTGCCGGCCTGCGGCATCAGGCGTCCCGGCACCGGACGCGATCGAACAGGGGGTATCGGGATGAAATCATTCAGTCTTTCAATGGCGTCGCTGCTGCTCGGCAGCACCATGCTGGCCACGCCCGTGCTGGCCCAGGATGCGGTGCCAGCCGCAGACGAGGCGGATAGCACCGCCATCGTCGTGACAGGTTCGCGCATTTCCCGGTCGGACCTCAAGACCTCAAGCCCGCTGAGCGTGATCAGTTCGGCCGAAATCGCCCTGCGGCAACCCAATTCGGCCGAAGAACTCATCCGCAACCTTCCGTCGGTGCGCCCTTCGCTGGGTTCCGGCGTCAACAACGGCGGCAACGGTTCTGCCACGATCGACCTGCGCGGCCTTGGCGACAATCGCACGCTTGTCATCCTCGACGGCCGGCGGATAACGCCGTTCGGCCTCGACGGCATCGTCAACCTCAACGTGATTCCCGTCGGGCTGGTCGAACGTGTGGATGTCGTGACCGGCGGCGCTTCATCGGTCTATGGCGCGGACGCCGTCGCCGGGGTCGTGAACTTCATCACCAAGCGCGATTTCTCGGGCGTCAAGCTGACGAGCAACTACCGCATATCCGAACGCGGCGACGCGCGTCGCCTGCGCACGGACCTGCTGGTCGGCGCCAACCTCGATGGCGGGCGCGGCAACGTGGTGCTCGGCATTTCCTACAGCAAGCGCGATGCCCTCAAGGCGGTCGATCGCGATTTCTCCGCCGTTCCGGTCAGTTCGGTGACCGGCCAGGCCAGCACCTCATCGCTGTCCGTCCCCGCCATCTTCCAGTCCTCGCTGGCATCCGCCACAAGGCCCGGCGGGCTGCCCACCATCGGATATGGCGCGATCATCGATCCGACGACCGGGGCATTCCGCGCCGCCACGCTGGAGGACGCCGCGACCAGCAATATCGGCAACTATCTCCAGACTCCGCTGGAAAGCATCAATGCCTATGCCGCCGCACGCTACGAGGTAACCAGCGGAATCGAACTCTATGCGACAGCGATGTTCTCGAAGAACCGCACGCAACTTGCGCTCAATTCGACGGGCACGTTCAGCAACGCCTATGCGCTGCCGCTCAACAACCCCTATCTCCCGGCGGCGGCCCGGGCGCAGTTGTGTGCCGCCAACAACATCAGCGTCTCGGCCTGCAACGCCGCGGCAAGCGTGATCGGCGGACCGGAGGCGGCGGGATACCGCACGGTCACCGTCACGCCCTCGCGCCGGTTCAGCGAATACGGCTTCCGCTACAATACCAACGATTCCACGATGTTCCAGCTTCAGGTCGGGCTGCGTGGCAACATCACCAGCACGCTGAAATTCGATGTCTCCGGCCAGTACGGCGAAACCACCCAGAACCAGTTGCGCGAAAACTGGGGATCGAACAGCCGGGTCACGCAAGCGCTGCTCGCCTATCGTGACGCGTCGGGCAATCCCGTGTGCCAGAACACCGCCAACGGCTGCGTGCCGCTGAACATCTTTGGCGGCCTTGGTTCGATCACGCCCGACATGCTGACCTTTGTCGGGCTGGATTCCATGGTCCGCCGGCTGGTCAAGCTGAGCGTCGTCACCGGCTCGGTGTCCGGCGATCTCTTCGGCGTGACCAGCCCGTTCGCGACCAACCCGATCGCCTTCGCGATCGGCGCGGAATATCGCAAGACATCGGCGCGGGCGACGCCCGATGCTTCCGCCCAGATCCAGGGCGAAGTGCTGGGATCGGGCGCGCGCACGCCGCCAGACTATGGCAGCTACAACGTGAAGGAAGCATTCGGCGAACTGATCGTACCGCTGATCGAGGATGGTTTCGTCAAGTCGGCCACGCTGGAAGCCGGCATCCGCCTGTCCGACTATTCGACCACCGGATCGAGCACCACCTGGAAGGCAGGCGGATCGGTGGAACCGGTGGGCGGCATCAAGCTGCGCGCCATGTACCAGATGGCGGTGCGCTCGCCCAACATCCAGGAACTCTATCAGTCGCCGGTGCGCGCGCTGGGCAACCTCACGGTCGATCCCTGCGCCGGGGCGAGCCCCAGCGTCCCGGAAAGCCTGTGCCTTGCCACCGGCGCGCCCGCAGGCAGCTACGGCAGCATCCCGCAGCCCGCGTCGGGGCAGATCAACATCAGCACCCAGGGCAATCCGAACCTCGACGTGGAGCGCGCCCGCACATGGACCGTGGGCGCGGTGTTCGCACCGTCCTTCCTCCCCGGCTTCAGCGCGACGGTGGACTGGTTCCGCATCCGCATCAGCGATCTGATTTCGGCGCCCTCGCAAAGCGACATCCTCAACGGCTGTTATTCCTCGTCACTCAACCCGTCGCTCACCCCGAACGCGTTTTGCGCGCTGATCGAGCGCAACCCGGTGACCGGCACGCTGAACACGGGCGTCGAAGCCGCCGGCGTCATCCTTTCAAGCTCCAACCTCGGACGGATGGGCACGGGCGGGATCGACTGGACGGTACAGTACAGGTTCGATCTGGCGCGCGTGTTCGGCGGAAACCCCGGCCAGTTCGATCTCGCCATGAACGGCACCTGGCTCGACTACTTCTGGACCCAGTCCACGCCGAACACGATCACGCGCGAATGTTCGGGCCGCTATTCCACGGGCTGCACCAACGCTCGGCCCAAATGGAAGTGGAACGTGCGCGGCACCTATTCGTCCGGCCCCTTCTCCGCGTCGTTGCTGTGGACCCATCTGAGCGGCGTGGAGTTTGAACCGATCGGGCCGGCCGCCGGCACCGTGCCGCTGACGACGCCGCAGGCCGGCAGTTCGTCAAGCGCCTACAACGGCGTGCTGGCGGCATTCCGCAACATTCCGGCCTACGATTACTTCGACCTCAATCTCGGCGTCGATGTCACCAAGGAGCTCAGCCTCTCCCTGCTTGTCGAGAACCTGTTCGACAAACAACCGCCCCAGCTCGGCTCGGGCGTCGCCGGGACGGCGTTCAACAACGGCAATACCATGCCCACCACCTACGATCCGATCGGTCGGTCGTTCACGGTGAGCGCAAGGGTGAAGTTCTGAAATCGCGGCAGCAGCGCAGCAGGCAGGACCGGCCGGCAAGGCCGGACCGAACGGCATTGAAGGCAAATGGCAGCGTGATAAAACATTTGTTTCGTTGGGCAGGATCATGCGATGCGGGTGTAGCGTCGGGCCGGAAGGCACGAACTGCAACGTTTCGTCCGGCATTCATGGTTCGCCATGGTGCCGGCCGTGCGGGAATGCGGGATAACGGTCGGCAATTCCGCATGTCGCACGGCTATGGGCCGGCCGGACGAATATCCGCTGTCCTGCCCGACCGCACGGTGCCGTTCACTCCTATGACCAAGCCAATCGCCAGCCGGCTGCGCGAAGCCGCCCTTCAATTGCCGCCGAAGCTCGCCTCGGCCGCGCGCTATGTGGCCGATCACCCCTTCGATGCCGCAAGCATGCCGATGCGCGCGCTGGCCCGGCAGACCGGCGAGCCGCCGACGACGTTCACGCGCCTTGCCCGCGCGCTGGGCTTTCAGGGGTGGGAAGCCCTGCGCACCGAACTCATCGACGATGCCCGCATCGATCTCGAAGCCGCGCGCGAGGCTCCGTTCTCGTCACGCCCGCTGCTCCCCTCGGGCGAAGGAACGCTGGCCGGCCGGATGTTCTCCACCGACATTCACAATCTGGCCGAGCTGGACGCCACGGTGCTCGATGCCGCGGCGGCGGTGATCGAACAGGCGGGCCGCGTGTTCGTTTCGGGATACCGCTCGTGCTACGCGCCGGCGGTCCACTTCCACTACCTTTACCGCCTGTTCCGCAACGAGGTTGCGCTTGTCGGCGCGGCCGGGGGGATGCTCGACCTCGAACTCGGCGCGATCGGCAAGGGCGACGTGGTCGTGCTGTTCGGCTTCGCGCCCTATTCACGCGACGGCTTCCTGACAGCGCAGACGGCGACGGCAGCGGGCGCCGCGCTGATCGCCATCGTCGACCGCGCGGATTCCCCGCTGGCACAGGGGGCGGCGGTCACGCTCATCTTCAATCCCGATTCTCCGGGCTATTTCCCATCCCTCTCCGCCTGCACCGCGCTGATCCAGGCGCTGGCCGTCACGCTCTACCTGCGCTCGGGCGCGGAAGGACGGGATCGCCTGCGCGCATCCGAAACGCGCATCGCCGCGCATACCGCCTATCTCGACACGGACACTTCGCGTTGACCAGCCACGTTCTTCACCGGCGCCTGACCGGTGCAGCCTTGCCCCGAGCGGTGTCCGCCACAGGCATGGTCATCACCGACCATGCCGGCCGGCAGTACATCGACGCATCGGGCGGCGCGGCGGTATCCTGCCTGGGGCATGGCCACCCGCGCGTGGTGGAAGCGATCCGGCAACAGGCCGAAACGCTGGCCTATGCGCACAACGGCTTCTTCACCTCGCAGGCGGCCGAGGAACTGGCGGACGTTCTGGTTGGCCATGCCCCCGGCGGGCTGGCTTCGGCCTGCTTCGTTTCGGGCGGCTCCGAAGCGACCGAAACGGCCCTGAAGCTGGCACGGCAATACTATCTCGAGATCGGCGAACCGGACCGCGTGCATTTCATCGCGCGAAGGCAGAGCTACCACGGCAATACCTTCGGCGCGCTGGCGCTCTCCGGCAATCCGGGACGGCGCGCGCCTTATGCGCCGATGCTGCCCACCGGCTTTTCCCATGTCTCCGCGGCAGACCCGGTGCATGGCCGGCTGGCCGGGGAAACCGACGACGGCATGGCCACAAGGCTTGCCGCCGAACTGGAAGCCGAGCTCGAACGCATCGGCCCCGACCGCGTCGCCGCGTTCTGCGCCGAGACGCTGGTCGGCGCGACGGCGGGCGCGCTCGCGCCACCGGCCGGATACTTCCGGGAAATCCGCAAAGTCTGCGATCGCCACGGCGTCCTGCTCCTTCTGGACGAGGTGATGTGCGGCATGGGCCGCACCGGCACGACCCATGCCTGGGAACAGGAAGGGGTATCGCCGGACATCCAGGTCGTGGCCAAGGGCCTTGGCGGGGGTTATCAGCCGATCGGCGCCGTGCTGGCCTCGGCGCGTGTCACGCAGGCACTGGCGCGGGGGTCCGGCGGCCTGCGGCACGGCTTCACCTACATGGGGCATCCGCTCGCCTGCGCCGCCGCGCTGGCGGTGCAGCGTGTAATCGCCGAGGACTGTCTGCTGGACAACGTGGCGGCGATGGGAAGCCTGTTGCTGTCCCGCCTGCGGGATCGGTTCGCGGACCATCGCCATGTGTTCGACATTCGCGGTCGCGGCCTGCTGGTGGCAATCGAATTGTCGGCCGACGGCAACACCGGCACGCCATTTCCAGAAGCCGCGCGGGTAGCCGATCGGATCAGGACGCAGGCGATGGACCTGGGCCTGGCCTGCTATCCCGGATCAGGCACGGTGGACGGCACGCTGGGGGATCATGTCCTGCTGGCCCCGCCCTATATCGCGACCGCGGAAGACATCGCGATGATCATCAGCAGGCTGGGCGATGCCGTCGACCGGGTCTGCCAGGACGTGATGCGCGCGGTGCCGTGATGCTGACGCGGCGTGCAGCCATGGCCGGCGGGGCCGCATCGCTGGGCGTCATGGCCATTCCAGGCTGCGCGCCGCCCGGCGATCGCCAAGTGCTGCGGTTCGTGCCGCAGGCCGATCTTGCCTCGCTCGACCCCGTGTGGACGACCGCCGCGGCCACGCGCGCGCATGGCTATCTCGTCTATGATACGCTGTTCGGGCTTGACCGGCATTTCCGGCCGCAACCGCAGATGGTCGATGCCTGCGAGCAGGCCGACGAAGGCCGTCGCTGGACGCTGCGATTGCGCGAGGGACTGCATTTCCACGATGGCGAGCCGGTCCGCGCGCGCGACTGCATCGCCAGCCTCCTGCGCTGGAGCCATCGCGACGCCATGGGGCAGGCCCTTTTCGCGGCGACCGACGAGGTTTCGGCCCCGGACGATCGCCACATCATCTTCCGCCTGCGCCATCCTTTTCCGTTGCTGCCCGATGCGCTGGGCAAGATCGGCGTGAACGTGCCTTTCATCATGCCCGAGCGCCATGCCCGGACCAGCCCGTTCGAGCAGGTGACCGACCCCGTGGGCAGCGGCCCCTACCGCTTCCTTGCCGATGAACGCATCGTCGGCGCGCGGGCGGCCTATGCGCGGTTCGATGGCTACCGCCCCCGCGCCGGCGGCCGGACCGAATGGACATCAGGCCCCAAGCACGCCCGGTTCAAACGTGTGGAATGGACGATCGTGCCCGATCCGGCCACCGCGTCGATCGCGCTGCGCAACGGCGAGATCGACTGGCTCGAAGCGCCTTCGATCGACCTTCTCCCGCTTCTCCGGACCGACAGCACGGTCGCCCTGCCCGATATCGATCCGACCGGCGCGGTCGCGGTCATGCGTCCCAACCACCTGTGGCCCCCGTTCGATAACGCCGAGATCCGCCGCGCCGTCCTGCGCGTGGTCCGGCAGGATACCTTCATGCAGGCCGCCGGCTTCACACCGGACGCACGGCGCGCCGGGGTCGGCATCTTTCCGCCGGGAACGCCCCTCGCCACCGATGCCGGGCTGGATATCTGGAATGGTCCACCCGATTACGACCGTGCCCGGCGCGAAATCCGGGCCGCAGGGTACGATGGCGCACCGGTCGTGGTCATGGGGACGACCGACCCGCCCATCCTGCGCGCACTGGCCGAAGTGGGTGCCGACCTGCTCACCCGTTGCGGCTTCAACGTCGACTATCAGGTCATGGACTGGAACGCCGTGATCCAGCGGCGCGCGCGCAGGACGCGCCCCTCGGAAGGGGGCTGGAACGTGTTCTTCACCCACTGGACGGGCCTCGACCTGCTGACCCCCGCCGGCCACATGTCGCTGCGCGGCAACGGCGAAAAGGCCTGGTTCGGCTGGCCCACCGCACCCCGGCTCGAAACGCTGCGCGAAGCCTGGATGCGCGAGGCCGACCCGGAAGGACAACGGCGCATCGCACGGGAAATCCAGCTTCAGGCGCTGCACGACGTGCCCTACGTTCCGCTGGGCCAGTTCCACATGCCCACCGCCTGTCGCCGCACGCTGACCGGCATGTTGCAGGGGTTGCCGCTGTTCTGGAACGTGGAGGCGCTGCCCCATGCCTAGGCTCGCAATCGCCATGTTCCTGCACGAAGGCAACAGCTTTTCCCCGGTCACGACCGACCGGTCCGCGTTCAAGGCCGCCGTCTGGTGCCAGGGCAACGCAGCGGCTGCTGCCTTTCAGGGCACGGCCAGCGAAATGGGCGGCGCCTGCGATTTTCTGGCCGCGCGACCGGACTGGAGCGGGCAATTCCTGCGCCTGGCCCACGCGATGCCGGCCGGCCCGATCGACGCGGCGTTGTTCGATGAAACCTGCGACGAGATCGTCGCCGGGCTGATGCGGGAGCGGTTCGACGCGGTATATCTCGCCTTGCACGGCGCAATGGTGGTCGAAGGGCGTGATCTGGCGGACCTCGAGATCATTCGCCGCGTGCGCGCGGCTATCGGCCCCGACGCGCTGCTGGGCGTCTCTTTCGACATGCACGCCAACCTCGAACCCGAAATCGCAGGGCTGGTGGATTTCGCCAGCGGGTACAAGACGCATCCGCATGTCGACCAGCGTGAAACCGCGCTGCGCGTGCTGGAAGGGCTCGAACGAACCCTGAGGGGGGAAATCCGCCCGATCGGATGCATCGCGCGAACGGGCGCGATCCTGCCTTCCATCAATATGCGGACGGATGCCGGGCCGATGGCCGTGCTGGAAGACGAAGCGCGGTCGATGCTGGGCAATGGCGTGCTTGAAGCCGTGCCGTTCGGCGGCTTTTCCTACGCCGATACGATCGCCGCGGGCGCGTCGGCCATGGTCTTCGCGGACGGCGATCCCGCCCTTGCGGCGCTGACCGCCGCACGCCTGCGCGATCGCATGGATACCTTGCGGGACGACTTCTTCGTCCCCCTGCCCGACGCGCGCACCGCGATCGCGCAAGCGGTCATGGCGGCCGGGGCTGGAGCCGGCCCGGTCGCGGTCGTCGACGCCGGCGACAATCCGCTCTCCGGCGGCATTCTCGATACGCCGGCGATGCTGCGGGCACTGGTGGATGCGAACCCCGATCTGGCCAGCCTTGTCGTGCTCCATTGCGATCCCGGCGTGGTCGCCCGGGCCGTAGCGGCGGGTGTCGGGGGCACGATCGATGGTACACTGGGCGCAAGGCTGAGCGCAAGATTCGGGCCGCCTGTGCCATTTACCGCGAAAGTGCGCGCATTGGCCGCTGGCTCCTTCGCCGCGCGCCCGCCCCTGCTCTGCGGCCCCACCATGAATTTCGGGCAGCTTGCCCTGCTCGGGCTGGAGGATACGCGAATCGGGGTGATCGTTTCCAGCCTGCCGGCGTCCCCGCACGATCCCGGCTTGCTGGAGGCGCTGGGAATCGACCTTGCTGCCATCGACCTGTTCTGCGTGAAGGCCAAAAACCACTTCCGGGCCGCCTATGCGGAACGGTTCGGCACCATCATCCCCTGCGATGCCCCCGGCCCCGCCGCGCTGGATATCGCCGCGTTCCCGTTCGTTCGCGCGCCGGCGCACCTCTATCCGCTGTGCGAGCGGGACGCCTGATGGCCGGCTATGCGATACGCCGGCTGCTCGCCGCGCTCCCGGTGGCGTTCTGCGTCGCCATTCTGGTGTTCGGCCTGCTCTATCTGGCCCCTGGCGATCCCGCCGCGATCATGGCGGGCGACGCCGCATCGCCTGCCGACATCGAGAAGCTGCGGGCCACGCTCGGACTGGACCGGCCGTTCGTCAGCCGTTTCGCCGCCTGGCTGATGGCGATCGCGCATGGCGATCTGGGGACGTCCCTGTTTACCGGACTGCCCGTCGCCACCCTGATCGGGCAGCGGCTGGTGCCCACCGGCTGCCTGATGCTCGCCGCCATGACCATCGCTGTCTGCATCGGCGTTCCGCTGGGCGCGGGCGCCGCCCACAAACCGGGAGCCATAGCCGACCGGGTCGTGATGGCGGGAGGTGTCCTGGGTTTTTCGC
Organism: Novosphingobium sp. LASN5T; assembly: GCF_003856955.1. Taxonomy (NCBI): domain Bacteria; kingdom Pseudomonadati; phylum Pseudomonadota; class Alphaproteobacteria; order Sphingomonadales; family Sphingomonadaceae; genus Novosphingobium; species Novosphingobium sp. LASN5T. The sequence continues at coordinate 45,722 of NZ_RQSI01000007.1, read as the reverse complement.
TCCCGGTCTTCGTGGTCGGCTACCTTCTGTCCTACATCTTCGCCTACCGGCTCGGCTGGTTCGCGGTGCAAGGCTTCGTTTCCCCGCGCGAGAGCGTGCCCGGCTTCCTGCGCACGATCCTGCTGCCGGCAACGTCGCTTGCGCTGGGCCAGAGCGCGCTGATCGCGCGGGTCACGCGCGCCGCCATGCTGGAAGTGCTGGGGCAGGACTACATCCGGACGGCACGCGCCAAGGGGCTGGGTGAATTGCGCGTGATCGCCGTCCATGGCCTGCGCAACGCGGCGGGACCGGTCGTCACGGTCGCAGGATCGAGCATCGCGGCGCTGCTGGGCGGCGCGGTGGTGACCGAAACGGTATTCTCGCTGCCCGGCCTGGGGCGGCTGACCGTCGATGCCGTGCTCCGGCGCGATTATCCGGTAATCCAGGGCATCACGCTGGTCTGCGCGCTGACCTTCGTGATCGTCAACCTCGCCACCGACATGGTCTGCGCGGCGCTCGATCCCAGGGTGCGGCGATGATCGCGGGCATCAGAAAGCCAGCCGCACCGATGCTGACCGCAGGGCTGGCGCTGCTCATCCTGATCGCGATCATCGCCATCGCCGCGCCCGTTCTCAGCGGCGGTCGCGATCCCGCGCTGGTCCTGCCCCACGAACGCGCCCTCGCTCCCGGGCTGGCCCATCCGTTCGGCACCGACCAGCTCGGCCGCGACCTGCTCGCGCGGACTCTCTACGGCACGCGCATATCGCTTGCCGTGGGGCTGGGCGTGGCGTTTGCCGCCACCATCGCGGGAACGGCCATAGGCATGATCGCCGGCTATGCGCGCATTCTCGACGGTGTCCTGATGCGCGGGATCGATGGCCTGATGGCGATTCCGCCCGTGCTGCTGGCCGTCACGCTGATGACCGTCATGCGCGGATCGCTGATCAACGTCATCGCGGCGATCGCGCTGGCGGAACTGCCGCGCGTTGCCCGGCTGGTGCGCGCCAGCGTGCAAGCGGTCCGCGCCAATCTCTACGTTCAGGCCGCGATCGTGGCCGGCGCGCGGACGCCCGCGATCCTGCTGCGCCACATCCTGCCCAACATCGCGGCGGTGATCGTGGTCCAGGCGACTTTCATCGGCGCTTCGGCCATCCTGCTCGAAGCGGTCCTGTCGTTTATCGGAGCGGGCATCCCGCCGACGACGCCGAGCTGGGGCAACATCATGGCCGAGGGGCGCAGCCTCTGGCAGGTGAAGCCGCATATCCTGGTCTTCCCGGCGATCTTCCTGTCGCTGACCGTGCTGGGCGTGAACCTTGTCGGCGATGGCCTGCGCAATCGGCTCGACCCGCGCGGAAAGGCATTCTGATGCCGCTGCTGGAAGTATCGGGCCTGCGCGTGGCGTTTCCCTCGCCCACCGGGCCGCTCGTGGCACTCGAAGGCCTCGATCTAACCGTCGAAGCGGGGGAAACCGTTGCGCTGGTGGGGGAATCGGGCAGCGGCAAGTCGGTCGCCTCGCTGGCGATCATGGGCCTGCTCCCTGCCGGCACCATGGTCACCGGTCGGGTCAGGCTGAAAGGCGCTGACGTTCTGACGCTGCCGGCACGGGAACGGCGTGCCCGGCGTAGTGGCGGGATCGCCATGGTCTTCCAGGAGCCGATGACGAGCCTGAACCCCGTGCTCCCGATCGGACGCCAGATCATCGAAGCGTTGCCCGATGACGAGCGGAGATCGCGCACCGTGGCAAGCGCGCGCGCCGTCGATCTGCTGGCTTCCGTGGGCCTCACCGCGCCCGAACGGCGCCTGTCGGAATATCCCCACCAGATCTCCGGAGGAATGCGCCAGCGCGTGATGATCGCGATCGCCCTGGCCAGCCGGCCCGCGCTGATCATCGCCGACGAGCCGACCACTGCGCTCGACGTGACGGTGCAGGCGCAGATCGTGGCCCTGCTCCGCCAGATCCAGGACGAATCCGGCACCGCACTGCTGCTGGTCAGCCACGACCTTGCGCTGGTGCGGCAGATGGCCCGCCGGGTGGCGGTCATGTATGCGGGACGGATTGTCGAGCAGGCATCTGTCGAAGCCCTGTTCGCACGCCCGCGCCACCCTTATTCGGCCGGGCTGGTCGGCGCGATCCCGCGCCTTGGCGGCGGGCGGGCGGAACGGCTGGTCGAAATTCCCGGCCTTGCGCCCGGGCTTGCCGAACGCGGGCCGGGATGCGCTTTCGCGCCCCGTTGCCCGCAAGCCGCCGCCATCTGCGCCAGCCCCCCGCCCGCGCACGGAATCGCCTGCCATTTCGCGGAAGCCGCGCGATGACCGCGCTGCTGGAAATCAGCGGACTGGAGAAACGTTTCCGGCTGCGGGGCGGGCGCGTGCTGCAGGCAGTCGCCGGCGTGTCGCTGTCGATCGCGCCGGGCGAGGTGCTGGCGCTCGTCGGCGAATCGGGTTGCGGCAAATCCACGCTCGGCCGCTGCCTTCTGCGGCTGGAGGAAATCGACGGCGGCGAAATCCGCTTCGACGGCCAACGCATCGACGCGTTGCGAGCCCCGGCCTTCCGCCCCTTGCGGCAGCGCATCCAGATGGTCTTCCAGGACCCCTACGGCAGCCTCGACCCGCGCATGACGGTGGCCGAGATTCTCGCCGAGCCGCTGACCAGCCTCGGCCTCGTCCGGAACAGACATGACGCCGCGCCGCGCGTTCTCGAACTGCTCGATATGGTGAGGATGCCCCGGTCCTGCGTCACGAAGAAACCGCACGAGTTTTCCGGCGGGCAGCGGCAGCGGATCGGCATTGCCCGCGCACTCGCCACGCGGCCGGACCTGCTGGTCTGCGACGAAGCCGTTTCGGCGCTCGATGTCTCGGTCAAGGCGCAGATCGTCAACCTCCTCAGCGATCTGCGCGCGGAACTGGGGCTGGCGATGCTGTTCATCAGCCATGACCTCGCCATCGTCGAACGGATCGCGAACCGCGTGGCGGTGATGTACCTGGGGCGCATCGTCGAAACAGGCGATACGGAAGCGATCTTCTCGTCGCCCGGCCATCCTTATACGCGCGGCCTGCTCGCCGCCGCGCCCAGGATCGACGCTCCTTTCACCACCGACGGGCTGCTGTGTGGCGAACCGCCCGATCCGGCGGCTCCGCCGCAGGGTTGTCGTTTCCACACGCGCTGTCCGCAAGCCGTAGCACGCTGCGAGACCGACGACCCGTCGCCCGTTCCGCTGGCACCCGGCTGGAGCGTCGCCTGCCACTTTGCCGCCAATCCCGTTCCCGAGCCGATGGAGAACCCATGATGTCCCGTTTCCGACCGATCCTGCTCGCGCTGTCGATGGTGCCTGCATTGGCGGCACCGGTTCTCGCGCAGGAAGCGCAGCCGGCAACGCCCTCCGGAATGACGGCTCGCCTGCTGGTGTCGATGGATCGCCTCGGCGATGCCGCGATATCTCCCGACGGACGCTGGATCGCCTACGTGGTGCGGACGATGGCTCCCGATCTGTCGAAAAGCGCCACGCACATCCTGCTCGCCGATCAGGATCACCCGAAACAGCCGCATGCCGCGTTGCAGGGCGGGCCAGGACGACAGGACATGCCCACCTGGTCCGCCGACGGGCATACGCTTTATTTCCGCGGGCCGGATGCGAAGGGCGTGGCGCAAATCTGGCGGGCCGGCAGCGATGGCGCGGCGCCCGTTCAACTGACGCATGCGCCGCTCGATGTCGGTGCCTTTCAGATCGCGGCGGACGGCGGATTCGCGGTAGCTTCGTTCCGGGTCTTTCCCGATTGCCCCACGCTGGAATGCACCGTTGCGCGCGCGGCGCAGCCTTCGGTGGGGACGCTCTATACGAGCCTGAACGTGCGGTTCTTCGACAGCTATGGCGACGGGCGCTATAATGCACTGTTCCGGCTGGACCTTGGCGACGGGAAGGCGCCAGCCCCGCTGATGCCCGGCTTCGCCAGCGACGTTCCATCGCGGCCGGCGGGTTCCGCCAGCGCGTTCGCCCTGTCTCCGGACGGGAAGACGCTGGTGTTTTCGGCGCGCCCCTCCGGCGTTTCGGCCAACCTCAGCACGCTGCACCGGCTGTTCGAGGTATCGCTTGCCGCGCCCGCCGCCCCGCGCGAAATCGGCGCGGGAGACCCCGGATCGAAGCTCAACCCGGTGTTCTCGCCCGATGGCCGGCAGCTCGCCTACATGGACAAGGACGGCGTCGGTTCGGATGGCGACCGGGCGGCGGTGCGCGTGCGCGACCTTGCCAGCGGAACCGTCCGCGAAATCGGCGCCAGCATCGACCGCTGGCCCAATGCGATCGCTTGGGCGGCGGACGGGCGGACGATCTATGCGCGCAGCGACGATGACGGGCGCGAGCGGCTCTACGCCTATCGCCTTTCCGGAAAGGTCGAACGCCTGCCGGTGGACGGCGTTTCCGCGATCGATGTATCCCGACGCGGGCTGATGCTCGTGACCAGCAGCTTCTCCAGCCCGCCGCAGGTCTACACCGCCGACGCCGCCGGGCGTTCACTGCACCGGGTCAGCGACGTCGGAGCCGGCCAGATCGCCGGCATGGCCATGGCGCGGACGCATTCGCTGACGTTCAGCGGCTGGAACGGCGAACCGGTGCAGGCCTTCGTCACGGAACCGCTCAACCCCCAGCCCGGCCGCCGCTATCCCGTGCTGTTCGTGATCCATGGCGGGCCGCACGGCGTCTATCAGGACGAATGGAGCTTCGGCCGCAATCCGCAGGTCTGGGCGGCGCGCGGCTATGCCACGGTCATGGTCAATTTCCATGGCTCGACCGGGTTCGGCAAGGGCTTCGCGCAGGCGGTGCTGGAACATCGCGGCGATCGCGTGCTGGAAGACCTGCAAAAGGGATGGGCCGCCGTGCTCGCCGCCTACCCGTCTCTTGATGGCGACCGGGCCTGCGCCATGGGCAGTTCGTTCGGCGGCTACATGGTGGACTGGATCGCCGGCGTCTGGAACGAGCCGTGGCGCTGCTTCATCACCCATGCCGGCACGTTCGATACCCGCGCCTACAGCAGCGACCTGCAATGGCACGGCGACAGGCAGACCGGTGGCGCGCCCTGGGAAGTGCCCGAGGCGATCGAGCGGTTCAATCCGGTCCGCTATGCGGCGCAATGGAAAAAGCCGATCCTTGTCACCCATGGCGGTCGCGATTTCCGCGTGCCATTCGACCAGGGGCTTTCCGCCTTCACGCTGGCGCAGCGGCGCGGCATTCCCAGCGAACTCCTGTACCTGCCCGGCGAGAACCATATCGTCAGCGGCGCGGCCGCTTCGGTGCTGTGGTACGACACGGTCGACGCGTGGCTCGACCGCTGGACCGCGAAATGAGCCTGGCACTGCGGCGCTGGGCTGCTATCCCCCTGTGGCGACGTATTCTCGGCGCTTTGGTTGCCGGCGTCCTGCTCGGACAACTGGTCGGCGAGCACGTTTCCGCAGTCGCGTGGATTGGCGAACTCTGGATCCGGTTCATCCGCATGATGGTGCTGCCACTCGTCCTCGCGCTGGTGGTAAGCGGGGTGGCGGCGCTGGGCGACCCCGCACGTCTCGGACGGCTGGGCGCGCACACGATCCTGTTGCTCGTGGCCATGACCACTTTCGCGATCTGCATCGGCCTCGCGCTCGGCACGTGGCTGCAACCGGGCGCGGGCATGGCGGTGACGGTGGCCGCGGGCGCACCTGCCGCGCCCGTCGCCAGTCTTGGCGCGCAGCTCATGGCGATCGTTCCGGTCAACCCGTTCCAGGCACTCGCAGGGGGCGAGACGCTTTCGGTGATCGTCTTCGCGCTGATGCTGGGAACCGGGGTGCTGCTTGCCGGCGAGGCAGCGCAACCAGTTGCCGTTTTCGCCCACGCGGCAGGGCAGGCCATCCTGCGCGCGGTGCGGCTGGTGATGGAACTGGCGCCGCTCGGCGTGCTGGCATTGGTGGCCAATGCCGTCGGCCAGCACGGGCTGTCGGTGTTCGCCAATCTCTCGCTGCTGGCGATCGGGCTGTCCTGCGGCGTGCTCTTCCAGATCATCGTGGTGCAGGGCCTGCTCGTCCGGCTGGGCGGCCGCATGGCGCCAGCCTTCTACTTCCGCGCGATCGTGGAGGCGGTGCTTGTCGCGTTCTCGACCACGTCCAGCGCGGCGACGCTGCCGGTCAGCCTGCGCGTAGCCCACGAACGTCTGCGGCTGCCCCCGGCACTGTCGAATGCGGTGATCCCGCTGGGCGCCAGCATCGCCCGCGACGGGACCGGCATCTACGTCGGACTGCTCTGCACTTTCGCGGCGCAGGCCTTCGGCATCGCTCTCACGCCTGCCGACTACCTCGTCCTTGTCGTGGGAGCGGTGCTACTCTCGCTCGGCGCGGCAGGAGTGCCATCGGCGGCGCTGTTCATGCTCTCGGGCGTACTCTCGCTCATCGGCGTGACCGAACAGCAGACCGCCGCCATCGTCGCCCTGATCCTTCCGTTCGATCGCCTGCTGGACATGATCAGGACAGTGCCTAACGTAACCGCCAATCTCGCCGTAGCGACCGTCGTGACCCGCCACGACGCCCCCCATCAAGGAGACCCGCTGTGAAATCCGCACCGTTCAGCCCGTTCATGGCCGCCCTTTCACTGACGGGCCTTTCACTGACTGGGCTTTCGCTGGCTTCAACACCGGTCATGGCCCAGCAGGCCTCGCAGGATCATGCCGCCATCCTGACCGGGGTCGAGGAACAGACGCAGCAGATCACCCGCATGTCGCGTTCGATCTGGGACTATGCGGAAGTCGGCTACCGTGAAACGCGCAGCAGCGCGCTGCTGCAACAGGAACTGCGCAAGGCCGGCTTCACCATCGAGGCTGGCGTGGCGGGCATCCCGACCGCTTTTGTCGCGCGCTATCGCAAGGGTGCAGGACCGGTAATCGGCATTCTCGCCGAGTTCGACGCCCTGCCGGGGCTGGCGCAGGCCGCCAGCGCGGAACATGCGCCAATCGCCGGCAAGGCAGCCGGGCACGGCTGCGGTCATAACCTGTTCGGCGCGGCTTCGGTGGGCGCGGCGCTGGCGCTCAAGGCATGGATGGACAAGAGCGGCACGCAGGGCGAAATCCGGCTTTATGGCACGCCCGCGGAAGAAGGCGGCGGCGGCAAGGTCTACATGGTCCGCGCCGGGCTGTTCGACGGCGTCGATGCGGTCCTGCACTGGCACCCTGCCGATGCCAACAGCGCCGCGCAGGATCTCGCGATGGCGAACATCAGCGGCAAGTTCCGTTTCCGCGGCATTGCCGCCCACGCGGCGAGCAACCCCCATCTCGGCCGTTCCGCGGTTGATGGCGTGGAAGTGATGGACGTGGCCGTCAACGCGATGCGCGAACACGTGCCGGAAACGGTCCGCATCCACAATATCATCACGTCGGGCGGCAGCGCGCCCAATGTCGTGCCAGACTTCGCGGAAAGTTACTACTACGTGCGCGACTGGGACCCGGCGGTAGTGCGCCAGGTGCTGGGCCGGGTCCGCAAGGCCGCCGATGGTGCGGCCATGGCAACCGAGACGCAGGTCGAATTTGAACTCGTCAACGGCGTCTACGGACTGCTGCCCAACGATGCGCTGGGCCGCCTGCTGGATGCTGACCTGCGCGAAGTCGGCCCGCCGCGCTGGGACGCCGCCGACCGCGCCTTCGGCGAACGGCTGGCGACGCAGCTCGCCAAGCCGCGCCCGCTTGAGGAAGGACAGCGCATCCATCCCTATTCCGTGGGCGAGCGCGGCGCGGGTTCTACGGATGTCGGCGATGTAAGCTGGGTCGTGCCCACCGTCGGCCTGCGCGTCGCGACCTATCCACCGGGCACGTCGGCCCATAGCTGGCAGGCCGTGGCGGCGGCGGGATCGCCGTTCGGAGAAAAGGGCGCCATGGTCGCCGCCAAGACGCTGGCCCTGACCGCCGCCGACCTGATGCGCCAGCCCGAGCTGCTCAAGCAGGCGCGCGCGGAATTTGACCAGCGGCGCGGCGCCGGCTTCAAGTATGAATCGCTGGCCGGGGACCGCGCACCGCCACTCGATTACCGCAGCCGGCCGGGAGAATGACGCCCTCAGCCGGCGCCGCCGGATCGTTGCGCGCCCGGAACCCTGGCCCGATTCAGGCCAGACCCCGCACGCAACGATCGACACCGTTGCTGAGGTGCCGGGCCAGCATCTCCTCGTCCTGGAAGAAGATGTGGTTCTTCGCGCCGGACTTGAGCTGCGCGCAGATCAGTTCGTGCGTGAAGCAGTCTTCCATCATCGGATCGCGCAGGCCGATCTTGGAATATTCGCGGGCGAAGAGTTCCCCGGCGGTGCGCACCGGCGGATAGTATCCCTTGATCTCCCACACGCTGCGATCGACCGCGACGGGCCAGATGTTGAACGTGAAGAACAGGCCATTGAGCAGCCCGACGAAGAAGTTCGGGAAGATGTGCCAGAAATCGAACGAGCCCCGGAAGCGATAGCCTTCGCCCGCGTTTTCCACCTTGGTCCCGAAGGCCTGCACCGTGCCCGTGCCGAAACGGCTGGCGAGCAGCGCGGTGGGCGGGGGCGTGAAGGCATCGGGCGGCGGGGAACCGAGCACGCCGTGCAGGCCATGCAGTTCGATGGCGGTATGGCGATACTGGTTGCCATCGATCTTGACCGCGCGGGCCAGCGTCTTTTCGTGCAGGTACGGCAGATGCCAGCCTTCGAGCTGGGCTTCCTGCAAGGTCTTCCAGTTCACCTGCTCGTCGATGCGATAGGAGAATGCAGGCGTATAGCCGTCGAAGTCGAACCGGCCGATCTCGTCCGCCACCGGCCCCAGGTATTCGAGCAGCGTCTGTTCGGGCCGGTCCGCCAGATTGACGAAGATAAAGCCCTTCCAGATGGCGCAATGAACCGGCGTGAGGCCATTTTCCGCCGGGTTCACGCCGGGGAAATTCTCCGCATCGGTGATCTGCACCAGCTTGCCGGTGGTGTCATAGACCCAGCCATGGAAGCGGCACGCCAGATAGCCACGGCACGATCCTTCCGCATCCCACGCCACCGGCGCGCCACGGTGCGAACACATGTTGTGGAACGCACGATATTCGCCATCCTTGCCGCGGATCACCAGCAGCGAGGTGTCGAGAATCTTGAGGTCGGCGACGAAATAGTCCCCCGGATTGGGCGCCTGCTCCACCCGGCCCACGTTGAGCCACTTGCGGCGGAACACCCGCTCGCGCTCGAGGTCGAAGTATTCCTGCGAGGTATAGCGCTCGACCGGGATCGGGCCGCGGCCCTCTTCGGGATAGCGATCCATGAAACGGCACGGTGCGGTGCTCATGCGGCGGCTCCCTTGCCGGCCAGCGGCCAGGCATCATGCGTGGGGACGAAGCGGGAGATCGGGAAGACGTATTTCGGCGTGGGATCGCCGTACATCTCGATCGTGGCGGAACATTCCGCGAGGGCAAGGCACATGTCGAGGAGAGTGCGATCCGCCCCGTCGATTTCCGGCAGAGGCCGCTGCCCGAAATATTCAAACGCGGCCGGGCTGCGCTCCAGCATGATGTCGTAGAACGCCTGGCTCTCTTCGAGCGAGGACGACCAGCGCTTGTTGTTGCGTTCCAGTTCGCTCGGCCTGGCCCATTCCAGGAACGGCAGGAGATCTTCAAACCCGTCCGGCAATTCTCGTTCCACAAAGCCCTCCCTGTCGCACGCCACGGCATGAAAAGACTGCGGGAACGCCGCGCCGGAACGCTATCCCGCCCCTGCAACGGGTGACCGCTGAGTGCGGAATTGCGACGCGATCCGCACCGGCGACGGACAGGCGGCGTGACCCCGTCATTCCGATGGCATATAATACCTGCAAGGTATGGAGTTACGCAGATTCAGTATTGGACGCGGCAAACCGCAGGCATCACCCTTCTGCCGGAATCAGGGGAATTTTGCCGCCGGGCGCCACAGGGAGCGCTTGCGCAAGGCGATACCCGGAGAACCGTTCATGACCCATCGCATCAAGATGATCGTTCCCGTACCGGTGCCCCGGCAAGCCCTTGCCGCATTCGCCGGCCAGATCCCCGCCGGACTGGTCCGGCCGGACATCGCCGTCGAGTTCGCCTGCGCGGCGCGCGGCGGAGGAACGCTCGATTCCCTCTATGAAGGCACGATCGCCGATGCCTTCTGCCTGGAGGCGGGATGCCGCGCGGAAGAGGAGGGCTTCAGCGCGGTCTGCATCAATTCGATGAGCGATTCCGGTGTGGCGGCGCTGCGTTCGCGGCTGTCGATCCCCGTCGTCGGCACAGCACAGGCGACCTATCACCTCGCTTGCCAACTGGGCAAGAAATTCGCGATCCTTTCGATGTGGGACAACTGGCGCTGGCTCTACGACAAGGTCCTGACCGAACAGGGACTGCACCACCGCCTCGCCTCGATCCGGTCGATCGGGGTGCGCCCCGATACCGCCGAACTGCTGGCGGGCAAGGAAGACAGCGTCTTCCCGCTGCTGATGGACGCCGCGCACCGCGCGATAGAGGAAGACGGCGCCGATGTGCTGGTGCTGGGATCGACCACCATGCACCAGTCGCACGCCTATCTGGCGGCGCACCTGCCCGTGCCGGTGCTCAATCCGGGCCTTGTCGCGTTCAAGGCTTGCGAAACTTTGATCGACCTTGGCCTGTCTCATAGTAGAAAGGGCTTTGCGCCGCCGGAGAGGATAATCGACACCGTGTTTGAAGCAGCCTGAATCGGGAGTGGAATCGACCAGCTCAAGCGGAGGTCCAACGATAATGATCCCAGCCATGACTTCTGTCCGCTCGTGGGATGGCAGCGATCTTCCGCTGCCAAGCCTGACGCGTCTGGCCACACGCGACATCAACGAGGTCCACGACCACATGAGCCGCATGTTCTGCCCGCACGACCTGCGGGTGGAAGGCGGCAACCCGCCCATCGCCTTCCGGCACCATCAGGCCTCGCTCAAGTCGGTCACGTTCAACGCCACCGACTATGGCAACCCCTATGGCCGGGTGGTGGTGAACATCCCGCCGATGGACGCGCTCTATCTCGTCCAGTTCTCGCTGCGTGGCGTGGCACAGATCACGCAGGACAACGCGACCATAGAACTGCATCCCGGCCAGATGTGCGTGCTGGGCCCCGACGCCAAGGTCCGGCAGATGTTCGGAGACGGCTACAAGCACTTCACCGTCAAGATGGACAAGAACGGGCTGGAAGCCATTCTGGCGCAGGAACTGGGGTTTCGGCCGGGCGACCTCCATTTCTCGCCGCAACCGGTGCAACTCGAAGGCGCGGCCGCCGCGTTCGCGCAGCTTGTCCGGACCGTCTGCGACAATCTCGACACCGGGCTCGAAACGGGCCTGAGCGGCTTCAACCATGCGCGGGCGAGCGGTGCGGTAGAGGAGACGCTCCAGCGCCTGCTGCTGGCCGCCGTGCCCCACAACCATTCCGACCTGTTCGACGCGCCGGCTTCGTGCCCGGCCCCCTATTACGTGCGCCGGGTCGAGGAGTTCATCCACGAACACGCGCAATCGCCGATCACGCTGGAAGAAATGATCGTCGTTTCGAGCGTCAGCGCGCGGTCGCTCCATGCGGGCTTCCGGCGCTTCCGCAACACCACGCCGATGCTCTATCTCAAGAACCACCGGCTCGATCTGGCGCGGCGGCAATTGCGCGAAGGTGCCGATACCGGCGTTTCGGTGACCGAAGTCGCGCTGGCCTGCGGCTTCACCCACCTGTCGAAATTCGCGCGCGATTACCTCGAACGGTTCGGCGAGCGTCCGTCGATGACACTCAAGCGCATGTCCGGACGCTGATCGCGAAAGCGCCCCCTCAATCAAGCCCGAACTGGGCGGCAGTGAAGACGAAGCGCTCCTCCCCCGGAAAAGCCGCCAGAGCGAGCAGCCGGCCGCCTTCATGGCGCAAGTGCCATGTCCGGCGGATCACCGGTTGCTTGCGCTCAAAAGCAGTCGGATCGAACAGCACCAGATTGCAGCCGCCGCCCGGATCGCGCGCGGAACGGGTACGGATCAGCGCGATCCGGGCCTCGCGCGCCTGCGCGGCAAGGTCCTGGCAGGCCGCATAGTCCCGCGGATCGGTCCAGCGCGCCGTATCACTGTCGAAAGGCGGAAGTGTCAGATCCAGCGCCGCAGCCGTCGCCAGCGCGGCGGTGAAACTGGTATGTTCGCTTGTCGTCGAAGGCGGCGCGAAACCGGGCGACCGCTGGAAGAAACGCAGGCGCCAATAGGCCGTTTCGGCAATGGCCGTGGCCTCGCTCTCGGCCGCGTAGAAGATGCCGGGGCGCTCGTTCGCGCGACGAAAGCGGCTTTCGCTGCGATGGCCATAGCGGAAGGGCGAGGCCAGCAGGTAATGCAGCCCGCGCGTTTCCGGCGGCAGATCGGGCTTGACCGCGTCCGCCAACACTTCGAGCCGCGCCTGATCCGCCAGCCCATCGGCCAGCCGGTTGGTGGAGATGCGGTGCTGGGCTTCCACCACCCGCCAGGCGTCGCCCCGCCACAGGCGGGCTTCAGACGCGAGCGCGGTAGGCGTCCACATAGTCGCACACGGAAATCAGCCCCCGGAAACTGTCGATCAGGTCGAGCGGGCGGGCATTGAGATCGAGATTGGCGGTTTCCAGCCAGCGCCGCGCGGCGGCATCGTCACTGCCGAGCAAGGCATCGAGGCTGCGGAACAGCCGCAGCAGGAACTGGCCCGCCTCATAGGACTTGGAAGCCGGATCGAGCACCGACCGGCCGCTGCGCAGGCGCGAGACGGTGGCGGCGGACACGCCCAGCACGGTGCCCAGCTTGGTGTTGCTGAAATTCCAGAAATCGGCGATCCGCCCCAGTGCCGAGGTCAGGATTTCAGCGTCGCCGCGCGGCTGGCCATCGATCCGGGTCGCCATGACTTCTCCTTTCACATGGATGATATAGGAGAAATTCATTCATTTGAACAGATGCGTCCGCAAAAATTACCGTCAGGCATCGATCACCACGTCATCGCCCGCTACCGAGACGCAATAGGTCCTGACCGCGATCGAGCAGGGCGCACCAATCGCTTCCCCGGTGCGGATGTCGAAACTGCCCATGTGGAACGGGCAGAGGATCTTGCCGCCATCCACTTCGCCTTCGGCCAGCGAGGCATCGCCATGCGTGCACAGATCGTCGGTGGCGAAGAATTCGCCATCGAGGTTGTAAACGGCCAGCGCGCGTCCGTCGTCGAGATCGACGCGGATGACTTCGCCGGCGGGTATGTCACGGGTTGCGCAGAGTCTGATCGTCACAAGGTCACCGGTTTCTTGAATTGCCATGAAGGCACGGCCTCGCCCTGAAGGCGGACGTCGAGCTTCACTCTTGAAAAGCGCCAGCCTTCGGGTGTGAGCACGACGTCGCTGTCATACCAGCCGCCGAACCAGGTGTCGGTCGGGCTGGCGTGCGCCGGATCGCCGCCTGCGGGAGCCATCGTGCACAGCTCCCACAAGTACCAGTGGCAACGCCCGGAGCGCAGGTCCGCCGCCAGTTCGATCAGCGGCGAGACCATGTAGTGGATCGACCACAGCACCCTGTCGGCCGCCAGACCGGCCAGGCCCGCCGCGATTACATCGCGGCCGACGAGATCGGAGAACCCCTCGGCCGACCACACCGCATCGGCGGCGAAGAGCGGCCCGAGAATCGCGGGATCGTTCTTGCGGTCCGCCCCCAGCGCATAACGCGCCACGAGATCCCCGATCTCCGCGCGCGCCTCCAGCCGCGCCAGCCTGTGTTCTCCGGAAGCGCCGGGTTCCGGCATCTCAGGGATGCGCCATCGGCTGCAGACCCTGCCAGGTCGGTTGCGCGCCATGCACCGCCACGAAGCGCGCTTCCTCGAAGGCATAGGGCACGCCGACCGCACCGCCATAGAGTTCCAGGTGCGGCGCGACTTCGGCCAGCGACAGCGCGATGTTGTAGAGCGGCTGCAGCGCCTCGGGCAGGCCACCGAGCGGATACTTGTCGACTTCGGCAAGGATCGCCTCAAGGCGCGGCAGGGTCGCGTCGTAGAACGCCTTGAGCGCCTGCGGCGTTGCGGTGCGACGATGCGTCTGGCGTTCGTCGGCCGTGGGCAGCGCCCATTCGAGCCAGGGCGAAAGGTCTGCGAAATCCGCAGGCAGCGAAAGCTGGGTCATGATCTGCGTCCTGTTCAGGCGTTGACGTACTGGTCGACGACCGCGGCGCTGTGGCGGATGAGGATTTCATCGTCCTGCAGGTGCTGCTGCGTCTTCGCCCGCGATTCCATCGCCCGCTGGGTGTCTTCCATGGTGGCGGTGTCTTCGAGCCAGGCATTACGCTGGAGCGTCATCGCATGCTCGATCGCCCAGCGTTCCGCATTGGTCCTGGGCGCGCGCACGTAATAGCGGCCTTCCCAGACGGTGCGGTTATGCGCGGTCGGCCAGAACTGGTGGGTAAACCAGATCCCTTCCGACACATGCAGCAGCGTGTTCGGGAAAATGACGCTCAGCTCGAAGGCGAAATCGCCGCGATGATCGGGATTGATCGTCTTCGGCAGCATCGATTCGCCGCGGCGCGAAACAAGGCTCGCACCGGATATCGCGTTGGCCACGGCGGAAACCGGCGTCGGCTTGGCGTCCAGCGTCAGGCACACCGCGCAAGTCCGGTGAGGCCCCATCAGCTTCACGTTCTGCAGGCCGGTGGAAAACACGTTCGGGAACGAGCCCGCGTGGATCGTATCGACGTGATAGGCTTCGGCAAAGGCATCGTGCGCCACCTTCCAGTTGCACGCCAGCTCAGTGCGATAGGTGAAGCCGAAGTCCATCTCGTCGAACGGATAGCCGCGGAAGTGCTCGGCATAGTCGCCCAGGTATTCTTCCAGCGTCTGTTCGGGCTGCGGGGCAACGTTGATGAAGAGGAACCCCTCCCACACCCCCAGCGCGATTTCGGTGAGGCCGTTGTGCGCCTTGTCGAAGCACGAATAGAACCGTTCCTCGCTCGGCACACTCTTGAGCGCGCCGTCCGCGCCATAGACCCAGCCGTGAAAACGGCAGGTAACGACGGCGGCCTTGCTCTTGCCGTAGGTTTCCTCGCCGATCTCGGTCACCACCGTATTGCCGCGATGCGCGCACATGTTGTGAAACGCGCGAACCACGCCGTCCTTGCCCCGGATGATGATCGCCGACGTACCGGCAGCCTCGATCCGCTTGACCTTGTAGTCCCCGGCCTTGGGAATTTCGCTGGCGCGGCCGACGCAGAGCCAGACCTTGCTGAAAATCTTTTCCTTCTCCTGCTCGTACCAGGCGGGGGAGATGTAAGGCTCGGTCGGGATCGGACCGGAGCCGAGTTCGGGGTACTTTTCCAGCCAGCGATGTTGGATGTTCATGGCCATTCTCTCCAATGGATGCGCGTGTCCCGCCTCACTCGACGAAGATGTCGAGCGGCAGGACCGCCGAAACGATAACGTTGGGAACGTCGACAAGCTGGCCGATGCGCAGGTCCACGGCGGCGGCGCAGATCGCATAGGCCTGTTCGCGGGTGTATCCCTTGTTGGTCGCGATCCAGTCGATCATCCGCAGCAGCGCGTCGCGCGCGGCGAGCGAGAGGTCTTCGGACAGGTTGGTCAGCGCGGCAACCTTCGGGCTGTCGAGATAGGCAAGGTGCGGCGGCACTTCGCCCGCCTTCTTGACCGGCATCCCGACGATGGCGTGGAAGCGGCCGGGTTCGGTGTTGCGAAGCTGGCTGCCGCCGGTGACGTGCGGGAACACGATGTCCTTGCCGCCACCCTTGATGACTTCGCATTTCAGCGTCACGCGCGCGGCCATTTCCACGGCCGTGCCGCAGACCTCGCCATCGCCCTGCGCGAAGTGGATGTCGCCGGTCCACAGGCCCGCCCCGTCGACGAGAACCGGGAACAGGATCGTGGTGCCGACCTGCATCGCCTTGATGTCCATGTTGCCGCCGTTCTCGCGCGGGGCCACGGTGCGCAGGCCTTCGGCGGCATAGGGAGCGCCTTCGCCGAACAGCTTTTCCGGCACGGCGCGGCCCGGATCGGGCATCAGCACGAAGCCGCCCGCTGCCGCCAGGGCGCCTTCACGCTCCAGCGCGGCGGCGACTTCGGGCTTGCCGGGCAGCACACCGATCGAACCGGGGAAGGCGCACATCGGAATGCGCACGCCGGGGATCTGCTCGGAAACGGCGCAGAGCCTATCCAGCTTCCAGTTCGCGATGAACGGGCCGGAGATGACATCGCGCAGATAGCCGAAGCCCGGCACAATCGCGGTATAGCCATAGTCCGACGGCGCGATGTCGACGATCGTGACCGCCAGCGCATCGCCCCGTTCCGCGCCCTCGATATGGACCGGGCCGGTCATCGGATGGACACGGTTGAGATCGCAGGCGGCGACCTGTTCAGGCGTGGTGTCGAAATCGAACTGGCTGTCGAACGCGTCACGCGTCTCATAGACGACATAGTCCCCCGGATTGGCGCGGGCGACGGGCTCAAGCGCCCAGTGCAGGCGGTTGAAGCAGTTCGGATCGTCCTTGGCAGTGGCTCCGCTGCGCTTGATTTCGACGGTCTTCGACATGGCGCTCCCTCGTTCTGTCCGGGCATGGCCGGACCGTGGTCTGTGCGGCCATGATGGGGGTGTCCGCCGCTTGCGGGCTATCCCCGTGCCGTGCCGAATAGCCAGCTACCGCATCAAACCACGCCCCGGTCGATCACGGCGAAACCCGCAATTCCTTCATTCCCCGCCACCATTCGATCGCGCTGAGGTGTTTCTTCCAGCGCCCTGAGGCTAGCGCGCCTGCGCCCCGATGATGTTGCATGAAAGGGTCACGAAGACGCTTGCCGGCGTCCCGTGGGCAGGCGGAGCTTCCGGCAATATCGCGTAGAGCTATCCAACAGAGCGCGAAGGCCGGATCGGGGAAATCACATCGGGAGGAATCCAATCATGACACAGCACAACACGCCGGCCAGTCCTGCCGGCCTGACGGCCCATCACACCACGCGAACCTTCCGGCTGCTTGTAGGCGCATCGCTGCTGGGCCTCGCCCTGCCCGCCGTTGCCGCCCACGCCCAGTCCGCATCCGCCGAAACGTCGGCCGGCGCGGCCGAGGAAGCGAACACCGGCGTCGAGACGATTACCGTAACCGCACGCCGGCGCGCGGAATCGCTGCAGGATACGCCGATCTCGATCTCGGCAATGACCGGCGAAGGCATTGCCGCGCGCGGCATCGAGAACGTCACGCAGATCGGCGATTTCACGCCCAACGTGAAGTTCAACAGCTCCGTCCCGGTTTCGGCCAGCAACGCCACGGCCGCCATCTTCATCCGCGGCATCGGCCAGAATGACTACCAGCTTTCCGCCGATCCCGGCGTCGGCCTCTATCTCGATGGCGTCTATATCTCGCGCGGGGTGGGCAACGTGCTCGATGTGCTCAATATCGAGCGCGTCGAAGTGCTGCGCGGTCCGCAGGGCACCTTGTTCGGCCGCAACACCATCGGCGGCGCGGTCAGCGTGGTGACCAAGAAGCCGTCCGAGACGCTGAACGGCAATATCGAAGCCACGACCGGCAGCTTCAACCGCTTCCAGATCAAGGGCAGCATCGACGTTCCTCTGGCGCAGGGGGTCTATTCGAGCTTCGCCGGCTTCTACCACCGCCGCGACGGCTATGTGAAAGGCATCGTTCCCGGCGCGCCGGACCTGGGTGATACCGACAACCTTGCCGGCCGCTTCGCGCTTCGCCTCGAACCGTCCAGCAACGTGACCATCGACCTCGCCGTCGACGGATCGCGCACCCGCGAGAACTCGGCGCCCAACGTCGCGCTCAAGATCAACGAGAACGCACCCGCCGCGCAAGTGTGGAACGCGCTCTATTCCGGCGCGGCGGCGATCTGCACCAATCTTTCCAACCCCGCCCGGCTCAGCGACCAGCGCTGCTTCAACAGCCAGTGGGCGGTCGGCCCCTACCGCCACGGCGGCACCTTCACGTCGATTTCCAGCGTTTTCACCAACGGAAACCCCAGAAAGTACCAATCCGGTTCCGACGTGAACATCTGGGGCGCATCGGGCACAGTAGAGTGGAAAATCTCGCCCGAAATCGCGGTGAAGTCGATCACCGCCTACCGCAAGGTGACGGGCTTCTGGACACGCGATTCCGATCACAGCCCGGCCACGATCGTCGAAACCAACAGCGACTGGAAGCAGGACCAGTTCTCGCAGGAACTTCAGCTTCAGGGCAAGATGCTGAACGGCAAGTTCAACTGGGTGCTGGGCGGCTACTATTCGAGCGAGCACGGCAACCACAGGGACCTCGTCAACATCGTCGATGCCGTGTTCCTGAGCGGCGCGGTGCTTGACGGGGAGAGCCTCGCCTTCTTCGGCCAGGGCACCTACGAGATCGTGCACGATCTGAACCTGACCGCCGGCGTGCGCTGGACGCAGGACAAGAAGACGTTCGGCAACGCCAACCAGTACGTCGTCGAAGCCGGCTTCCTGACCGGCGCGCCCTACAACCCCGACGGGTCCGGGCTCAAGAACGGCGATCCGCTGATGGGGCCGCTCGGCCAGCGCGCGACGATCAAGGACAAGGCGTGGACGCCGATGGTCAGCCTTTCCTATCGCTGGAGCCCGGAGCTGCTGACTTATGCCTCCTACTCCGAAGGGTTCAAGGGTGGCGGCTTTACCCAGCGCGTGTTCCCGCCGTTCGCCTTCATCCCCTCGTTCAAGCCGGAAACCAGCAGGACCTACGAACTGGGCTTCAAGAGCGATCTCGCCGGCCGGCGCCTGCGCCTGAACGGCGCGGTCTTCCTCAACGACTACAACAACCTGCAGATCACCGTGAACGACCCCACGCTGGGCTTCGCGCCGATCATCCAGAACGCCGCCAAGGCCCGCATCAAGGGCTTCGAGCTGGAAATGCTGGCGCGCCCGGTGCCGGCGCTGTCGATCGAGGCGGGCATCGGCTATCTCGACGCCAAGTACCGTCAGGTGGACCTGCGCGCGCTGAGCGCGGGCGTGACGACCGCGACCAGGCTGCAGAACGCGCCCAAGTGGACGCTGAGCGCCGGCGCATCCTATGCGATCGAGGCCGCGGGCATCGGTACCTTCACGCCGCGCATCGACTGGTCCTATCGCTCGACGGTCTACAACGACGCGGTCAACACGCCGGAACTGGTCCAGCCGGGCTATCACCTCGTCAACGCCTCGATCGGCTTCAGTGACGAGGACAAGCGCTGGGGCGTGACGCTGGGCGTCAAGAACCTGACCAAGGCGCTCTACCTCGGCTCCGGCTATGCGGACTCGTTCGGCGGTATCATCGAGGGCGTCTACGGCCGTCCGCGCGAATGGTACCTCAGCGCGCGCACGTCGTTCTGATCCCGTGGCGGAAGCGGCCCGGCGCAATCCCGTCCGCTTCCGCCACCCCGGCTCGTTCATCAAAGGCCTGGCATCATGACCGAACCATCGTCGCTTGAGGACCGGATCGCCCGGCTCGAAGCGCTGCGCGCGATAGATGACCTGATTGTTGCGCTGGGCCGGGCGTTCGATGGCGGCCCTTCCGCCGATGCGCTGCGTCCGCTGTTCACCGTAGATGCCACCTTCCGCATCGACCGCTACGGCGATCTGCAGGGCCGCGATGCCATTGCCGATGGCGTGGCCGGCAATGCCGATGCGGGTTTCCGCTGGACGCTGCACTACCTCGTCTCTCCCAAGGTGGAACTGGCCGCCGACCGCACGGTGGCCGACGTGGAATTCTATCTCTGGGAGGTCGCAACCGCGGCCAGCGGACGCGCCTACTGGATCGGCGGCCGTTATCTCGCCACCACGCGGTCCGATCGGGGCCAATGGCGCTTCAGCTATCTCGAACTGATCGCCGATCTCATTTCCCACTATCCCGCGGGCTGGTCGCCAAAGCCCGGGGCACTCGCCGACGCCTGAAACCGACCACAGAGAGGACACCTCGACGATGACTGACCCCGCCAGCACCACGCTGAAGCCGGGCGCGGAGACGTTCGCCCACCTCGGCCGCAGCGTGGCTGCGATCCGCGCCGAACTCGGCACCGAACCCGTATCGGTGGACGCCATCCGCGATCCGGCGATCTACGAACTGGAGCGGGAGAAGATCTTCCGCCGCACCTGGCTGAAGGTGGCAACCACGTCGGAGCTGCCCGCCATCGGTGACTACAAGGTCAAGGACCTGCCGGTCATCGACGCCTCGGTGCTGATCGTGCGCGGCAAGGACGGCGTGGTCCGCGCGTTCCACAACGTCTGCACCCATCGCGGCAACAAGGTGGTGCCGACCTCGGACGCCGAAACCTTCGGCCGCGCGCGCGCCGGCGTCGTCACCTGCCGGTTCCACGGCTGGGTCTTCGGCACCGACGGCCCGCTGCGCTCGGTGCCGCTGGAGGACCATTTCGGCACGCTCGACAAGGCCTGCCTCGGCCTGCGCGAGATCGCCTGCGATACCTGGGAAGGCTTCGTGTTCATCAACATGGCCGATCCGCCCGAACAGACGCTGGCGGAATATCTCGGCGATTTCGGCACGCTGTTCGGCGGCTATCCCTATGCCGAAGCGACGACGGCCTATCGCTATTCCACCGTGCTCGAATGCAACTGGAAAGTCGCGCTCTATGCCTTTTCCGAAGGCTATCACGTTCCCACGATCCATGCCGGATCGCTGCCGGGCTTTCGCGGGATCGAACATTCCGATTTCAAGCTGATCGGCCCGCACGCCTCGTCCACGATCTACGGCCTTGGCATGGAAGCCGCCGCTTCCACCGCCGAATGCGCGCGCGTGCTCCACGGTAGCGCGGCCCATGCCCCGCATCCCGAGCAGGTTCCGCCCGGGATCAACCCGACGCGGCGCGCGGATTTCCAGTTCGAGCTGCCGAACGTCTTTCCCAACCTGCTGATCCATCTCGCCGCCGGCTGCGGCTATCCGGGCATGGCCTTCTTCACCCACCAGTTCTGGCCGCTCGACCACGGGCGGACCCTGTGGGAGGGCATCAACTACTTCCGCCCGGCGCGCAACGCGGCCGAACGGGTGGCGCAACTGCATGTGAACGCGCTGCATCGCAACGCCTGGCTGGAAGACACGGCAACGATGGAAGACACCTTCACCGGCATCCGTTCGGGCGCAATCGATACCATGCAGCTCATGGATCAGGAGTTCCTGATCCGGCACGCGGCGCGCACGCTGGACCGCTATCTCGCCGCCTGAACGGAAAGGATCCTCCGATGACCGATACCATCACCCTGCCCGCCGGCTTCGAAGACCTGACCGAGCTTGCGGCACACTGGGCACGCGCCACGGAAAATGCGCGGAGCGCCATCCGCTGGGCCGCTTCGGCGCAGGATTTCGCGGCGTTCTACACCGCCTTCATGCCACGCCTGCGCGCCGCGCTTGATCTGCTCGAACAGGTCCCGCTCGACGCGATGGACGAAGCACAGACCAACCTGTTCGAACTGGCCTGCGCCTTTGCCGAGGCCGCGCCCCACCACGAGCTTTATGGTGGCAGCGCGGACGTGCCGCACAGCTTTTCCGCACGCCGGTTCGTCCCCGGCCACGGCGACACGGCTTCGCGGCTGTAGGCGGCTCAGCCGGGCGCGAAGACCTGCTCCAGCAGGCCGGCCGCGCCCGGCGCCACGCATTGCGCCACGTTGAAGCGCATGAAATCGGGCGCGGTCCGCGTCAGGCTGAAAACATCGCCGGGGGCCAGAACTACCCCCTGCGCCAGCGCGGCGCGCGCGCATTCGGCGGCGTCCATCCCGCCAGGCAATTGGCACCACAGGAACATGCCCGCGCGCGGTTCGATCCACGGCACGATGCCCAGCGCGCCCAGCCGTTCGATCGTGGCGCGCCGGGCCTTGCGTAGCCG
The DNA here is from genome assembly GCF_003856955.1 of Novosphingobium sp. LASN5T. NCBI lineage: Bacteria > Pseudomonadati > Pseudomonadota > Alphaproteobacteria > Sphingomonadales > Sphingomonadaceae > Novosphingobium > Novosphingobium sp. LASN5T. The sequence goes on along the minus strand of NZ_RQSI01000007.1, from coordinate 23,916 downwards.
GGCGCGCAGCGTCTGCACATGGCGGCGGTAACTGCCGTCCTGGATCACGCGCAACACCAGTTCGCTCGACAACCGCCCCGCCCCGAAGGCCGTCGCGATCGACAGGTCCACCAGCCGGTCCATCCAGTCGGCGCGGATCGCGACGTAGCCGCAGCGCACCGCCGCCGACAGCGTCTTGGAAAAGCTGCCGATCTGGATCACCCGCTCCAGCCCGTCGAGCGCGGCCAGGCGCGGAGCGGGTTCCTCGTCGAAATCGGCGAAGATGTCGTCCTCGATGATGGTCAGGTCGTGGGCGTCCGCCAGCCGCAGCAACCGGTGCGCGGTGGTCAGCGAAAGGGTGGCCCCGGTGGGATTGTGGACGCCCGAATTGGTGATGTAGAGCCGCGGACGGTGCGTGACGAGCGCGTGTTCGAACGCGGCAAGGTCCGGCCCTTCCGCCGTCATCGGCACGCTGACCACGGTGACGCGGTGCGCGCGCAGCAGCGCGAGGAAATTGAAGTAGCAGGGATCGTCCACCAGCACGACATCGCCGGGCGCGATCAGCAGCCGGCAGAGAAGATCGATCGCCTGCGTGCCGCTTTCGGTCAGCATGATCTGGCCGGGGCCGCAATGCACCCCGCGTTCGCCGAGGCGCCGGGCGAGGATCTGCCGCAGCGCGGGAAGGCCCAGCGGCGTGCCGTAGTCGGCCAGGGCGCCACCACCGTCACGCGCCAGCGAACGCAGCGCCCGGCGCACCTCCTCCTCCGGCAGCCATGCGGGCGGCAGCCAGCCGCAGCCGGGCTTGGGCAGTTCGCCGGGGCTTTCGAGCGACTGGCGCGAGACCCACAGCGGATCGATCGCCCGGTCCAACCGGGGCGCGATGTCGGCCAGCGACAGCGGCTCGCCCTGCCGCGCGACATAGAACCCCGATCCGCGCCGCGCCGAAACGGTGCCTTCGCTCGCCAGCCGGTCATAGGCTTCAACGACGGTCGACTTGGACACGCCCGCCGCTTCCGCCGCGCTACGGATCGAAGGCAGCTTCGCCCCGGGCGGCAGCGCACGCGAGGCGATCTGGCGGCGCACCTGCCCCATGACCTGTTCGACGAGCGTGCCTTGCGATGAGGCCATGATCCGAAACCTTATTGCCGATTGAACCAGTACAGTTTGTTTCAACCTTACTGGATTGTCCCTGTCGCCCATCGCCGCTTCCGAGGCAAGGAGGTTGCCGGAGGACTTATGGAGAAATCGCTCGAAGGATGGTTCAGCGGCCTGATCGGCGTGGTGATCTTCAGCGGATCGCTGCCGGCGACACGCGCGGCGGTGATCGCTCTCGATCCGCTGTTCCTGACGCTCGCCCGCGCCGCCATCGCCGGGCTGATCGCGCTGGCGCTGCTGGTCGTCCTGCGCCAGCCCCGCCCGGAACGGCGCGATCTGGTGCCGCTCGTTGTCGTGGCGCTGGGCGTGGTCGTGGGTTTTCCCCTGCTTACCGCCGTGGAGCTGCGCCACATGAACGCGTCCGCATCGATCATCTTCACCGGCCTGCTGCCGCTGTCGACCGCGACGTTCGCGGTGCTGCGGGCGCGCGAACGGCCGGACCGGCGGTTCTGGCTGTTCGCCGCGCTCGGCGCGATGTGCGTGGGGAGCTACGCCTGGTCGCCGTCGCTGCGCGCCGACCCCACCGGGATTGCGTTGATGATCGCGGCGGTAATCGTCTGCGGGCTGGGCTATGCCGAAGGTGCCGTGCTCTCGCGCCGGCTGGGCGGCTGGCAAGTGATCTGCTGGGCGCTCGCGCTGACGCTGCCGGTCTCGCTCGGCGCGCTAGGGCTGGCCACGGCGCCGGTGTGGAGCGCGGTCGGTGCGCCGGCCTGGCTCGGCCTTGGCTATGTCTCGCTCGGCAGCATGTTGATCGGCTTCATGTTCTGGTATCGCGGCCTTGCGCTGGGCGGGATCGCGGCCGTGGGGCAACTCCAGCTCGTCCAGCCGCTGCTGGCGCTTGGCCTGGCCGCGCTGCTGCTGCACGAGCCGGTCGGCATGGACATGGTTGTGGTACTCGTTCTGGTGATCGGCTGCGTGGCCGGCGCCCGTCATTTCTCGCTGCGAAAGGCTTGATGCATGACCCGCTATTCCTTCCAGATCGTCGACGTCTTCGGCACCGGCGCGTTCAGCGGCAATCCGCTGGCGGTCGTCACCACGCCCGAGGAAATGGATCCTGACACGATGCTGCGCATCACGCGCTGGCTGAACTTCTCGGAAACGACCTTCCTGCTGCCACCGACCGACACGGGCGCGGACTATCGCGTGCGCATCTTTACCCCGGCGCGCGAACTGCCATTCGCCGGGCATCCCACGCTCGGCACCTGCCACGCCTGGCTGGCGGCGGGAGGAACGCCGCGCGAGGCCAACGAGGTCGTGCAGCAATGCGGCGCGGGGCTGGTGCGCGTGCGCCGCGCCGGGTCCGCGCTGGCCTTCGCCGCCCCGCCGACGATCCGGTCCGGCGCGGTCGAGGAGGACAAGCTCGACGAGATCGCCGCCGTGCTGCGCATTCCGCGCGACGCGATCGTCGCGTCGCGCTGGGTGGACAACGGCCCGGGCTGGGTCGCCGTGCGGCTGGCCTCGGCGGAAGCGGTGCTGGCGCTCGATCCGGTGCGCTGGCACGGGGCGACGATCGACCTCGGCGTGGTCGGGTCCTATCCCGCGGGTCATCCCGCCGCTTACGAGATCCGCGCGTTCTTCAGCGATCCGTTCGGCGGCCTGATCGAAGACCCGGTATGCGGCAGCCTCAACGCTTCGGTCGCGCAATGGCTGATCGGCGAAGGGCAGGTCAAGGCGCCCTACCACGTTACGCAAGGCGCGTGCCTGGGCCGGGACGGGCGGATCACGGTCGAGGCCGATAGCGAAGGCCAGGTCTGGATCGGCGGCCATACCGCAAGCCTGTTTGCCGGGACGGCGGACATCTGAACAACGCTTGGCTAATTTCCTACCAGGTAGTACCACCATGGCATCACAGCCTGGTGGTACACCCCGCATATGCAGCTTTCCCCGACTGACGGACATTTCGGCAGACTGGTGGAGCGTATCGTTGCCGGCGGGCCGGTCGTGGCGCTGTGCGCCCCTCCGGGCTTCTACAAGGGCCGGCTGGCGCAGGCGGCGGCGCGGCGCCTGCACGGCGCGGGCACGGACGGGATCGCGGTGTTCGGCCTGTGGGAACATGGCCGCGATCCGCAGGCGGCGGCCGAAGGGTTGCTGGCCGGAACGGCGCCGGTCACCGTGATCGAGGAAGCCGGCGCGGCCGACGGCAGGTTGCTGGCGCAAGTGCTGGACCGGATCGACCTTGAACGCGCCGACCGCCGGGTGATCTTCACGATCCACCAGCCCGGCGATCTGCCGCTGGCGCGCATGGCCCTGCGGACGCCGATCGACGTGCTGGACGCCGATGCCTTGCGCCTGCGCCCGCAGGATATCGCCAGCACACTGAAAGGCTCGCTGCGCCCGGCGATCCGCGCCCGCATCCAGGCCCTGGCCGGCGCCTGGCCGGTGGCGCTGGACGTGCTGACCCGCTGGGCCGCCTCTGCGCGCGAGGTGTCTGCAAGCTGGAGCGATCTCGACATCGTGCGCGAAAGTGGACTCGGCACGTTCATCGCGCAGGAAGTGCTGGCGTCGCTCACACCGGCCGAATGCGCCGCGCTGACGCACGCCAGCTGGCTGGACGCGCCCGATCTGGCGACTTTGCGAGCGATCGACAGCCAGCGGCGGGAAGACACGGTCGTCGCCGATCTCGCCTATCGCCTGAAAGGGCTGGTCGACCGGCAGGGCCAGCGCATCCATCTCCATCCCGCCTTGCGCGTCCTGCTGCGCGACGGACCACAGACCGCAGGCGCGGGGGAGGACCGCGAGAGCCTTCTGCTGGCCATGGCCGACCACTATTCCGGCACGGGCCAGCTTGCCGAAGCTGCCACGCTGGCCCGGATGGCAGGCAATTCCGGCCGTATCCGCGAATATGCCGATGCGCATGGCGCGCTGCGCATCTGGATCGTCCACGGCTTTCCCGTTCTGCGCGAACTCGTCGAGAAATCCAGCGTGGAGGACGTGGCTGCCTCGCTCGTGCTGCGGATGATGGACTGCATCGTCCACCTCAAGGGCGGCCGCATCCGCGTGGCGCAGCACCTGTACGAAACGCTGGCGGCGGAAATGGCGCAGGCCGGGATCGGCCCGCCCGATCCGCTGGCGCGCGATCTGGAAATCGTGCGCGTAACGCTGCTGGTCTATGGCTGCTCGCTGGAACGGACGAACGACCTTGAACTGCTGCGCGGCCTGACCGCCGAGCAGGCCGAAGACGCCGCCCTGCGCAGTTTCCTCTCGACGCTTTCGTGCATCCTCAATTCGCAGCGCGCCCGGTTCGATGTGGCGAGGGCCAGCCTGATCGACGCGCGCGCACAGGCCAAACTGGCCGCTTCGCATTACAACGTCATGTTTCTGTTCATGCACGAAGCCGCGATCCACCTGGCCGAAGCAAGGCTCAAGCAGGCGCGTACCTGCATGTCGGAGGCGCGCCGTCACTGGCAGCAGGGCTTCGCGCATGATGTGGGCGTGGAAACGGTGATCGCCGCGCTCACCGGATCGATCGAGTACGAAGCCGGCCAATTGACGAGCGCGCGCAATTCGGTCCGCAAGTCCGCGCACAGGATGCCCGACGCCGAAGCCTGGTTCGACATCTACTTCCTGGCCTATGAAACGATGGTGCGGCTCAACCGCATCGACCATGGCCTCGGGACCACCCTGCGCGCCATCGAGGACGAAGTCGGCAAGCTGCGCGCGCAAGGCCTGCCGCGCGTGGCCGATCTGGTGACGGGGATTGGCCTGTGCATCGTCGGCGAGGAAGCGATGCAGGGCAACGAAAGTCCCGTTCCCCCGGGCTGGATCGCGCCGGAGCCCGGGCCGACGGCCAGCTGGCAGGAGCACGAGGTGTATACGCTGGCCCGCTTCTATGAACTGCGCGCCGATGGTGCGCGCGACCTGGCCGACGCGCTTCTCGAAACCGCGCTGGAGCGTGCGGCCGCGCGCGGGCTCGAACGATCGCGGCTGCGCTTCCTGCTCGCCCGCTTCAGCGCCGCCTGCATCGATGGCGAGGACGACCGCGCGCGCGATCTGCTGGGCGCGGCCATCGCGATCGGCGCGCGCACCGGGACCAGGCAGATATTCCGCGACATGGCAGGCCCTCTCCTCGCCACTCCGCTGGCGCGCTTGCGCGAGGAGGCCCGCCTCGACGAGGTCGGACTCGCGTTTGCGGAAACGCTTGGCAACCGGCTGCGCGACCGGGGCGGTGCCGGCGCGAGCGCCCTGTCCGAGCGCGAGCGCGAAGTGTTGCGGCTGCTGGAAGGCGGCGGTTCGGACAAGCGGATCGCACGCCAGCTGGCCATTTCCGAACACGGTGTCCGCTATCACCTCAAAAGCATCTACAAGAAGCTGGGCGTCCACGACCGGGTCTCGGCGATTGCCGCTGGCAGGCGGTTCGCATCCGCCTGACTACTAATCCGAGTAGTGCCGTAATCCGATGCACTATCTCATGACTACCATGTAGAACCCTTCCCCTCCCAGCCGGGCGCGTTGCGCACCGGCCACGGCGCAGGAAAGCTGTCCTCCACCAGCGGAGGGCTTCAATGCGGATTGGCGTGGATGTGGGCGGCACGAATACCGATGCCGTTCTTCTATCAGGCAAGAACGTGCTGGGGGCAGTGAAACGCCCGACCAGCAAGGACGTCAGTTCGGGCATTGCCGAAGCGATCACCGCGCTGATTTCCGAATGCGCGATCACGCCGGACGCGATCGACGCCGTCATGATCGGCACGACCCATTTCACCAACGCCTTCATCCAGCGCCGCGAACTGGTGCCGGTGTTCGCCATCCGCATCGGCTTCCCCGCCGGGCGCGGCATTCCTCCGTTCACCGCGTGGCCCGACGATCTCAAGGCGGTGGTGCGCGGCGGATCGGCGATGGTGCGCGGCGGCTTCGAATTTGACGGGCGCGAAATCTCCCCGCTGGATGAAGCCGCCATCCTCGCCGCTGTCGAGCAAGCGCGCGCGGCGGGCATCGGCCAGATCGCCGTCTCCTGCATCTTCAGCCAGCTGAACCCGGCGCACGAGACGCGCGCCGCCGAACTGATCGCGCAGCACGCCCCGGGGATGGAAGTCTCGCTCTCGTCCGAAGTCGGCCGCGTGGGCCTGCTGGAGCGCGAGAACGCCGCGATCATGAACGCCAGCCTGCGCCCGCTCGCCGCCACCATCACGTCGGCGTTCCGGCGCGCGCTGGCCGAACTCGGCATCGCCGCGCCGTTCTACATCAGCCAGAACGACGGCACGCTGATGAGCGCCGACCACATGCAGCGCTATCCGGTGCTGACCTTCGCCGCCGGTCCCACCAACAGCCTGCGCGGCGCGGCGTGGCTGACCGGCGCGAGCGATGCGATCGTGGTCGACATCGGCGGCACCACGTCGGACGTGGGCGTGCTGGTCGCGCGTTTCCCGCGCCAATCGACCGTCCATGTCGACGTCGGCGGCGTGCGCACCAACTTCCGCATGCCCGATATTCTCTCGATCGGCCTCGGCGGCGGCAGCCTTGTCCGCGAGACGCCGGACGGCGTCACCGTCGGGCCGGATTCGGTGGGTTTCCGCCTGCGCAGCGAGGGGCTGATCTTCGGCGGCGAAACGCTCACCACCAGCGACATCGCGGTGGCGAGCGGACAGGCGACGTTCGGCGATCCCGCCCGGGTGGCCCACCTGCCCACCGCGCTGGTGGAGCAAGCGCGCGGCGCGATCGACCGGTTGATCGACGATGCCATCGACCGCATGAAAACCGCGCCGGGCGATATCCCGATGATCCTTGTCGGCGGCGGATCGGTGCTGGTTTCGGCCACGCCGCAGGGCGTTTCCGACATGATGCGCCCCGAACACGCCGGCGTCGCCAACGCGATCGGCGCAGCCATCGGCCAGGTCAGCGGCGAGATCGACCGCATCTACAACGCGCCCGACGCTGCGAGCCGCGAAGCGGCGCTTGCCGATGCCCGCGCGCAGGCGACCGAACAGGCCATCGCCGCCGGGGCCAACGCCGTCACGGTGGAGATCGTCAACATCGAGGCGGTCCCGCTGCAATACCTGCCGGGCGGGGCAACCCGCGTTGTCTGCCGCGCGGTCGGCGATCTGGCGCTTGCGGAGGTACGGTGATGGTTCGCGAAATCACGCTCGACAATATCGAACACCTGGCGATCGGATCGGCCTTCCTGGGCACCGGCGGCGGCGGGGATCCCTATCTCGGCTCGCTCCTGTGCCGCGAGGCGATCGCGCAATACGGCCCCGTCCCGATCGTTCGGCCGGAGGATCTCAAGGACGAGGACAACGTGTTCGTCGCCGCTGCGATGGGCGCGCCGACGGTGATGATCGAGAAGCTGTTCTCGATCGAGGACCAGCACCGCGCCGTGGAAGTGCTGGAACGCTTCCTGGGCCGCACCGCCACCGCGATCATTTCCGCCGAAATCGGCGGCTGCAATTCGATGATGCCGGTCGCCTACGCGGCGATGCGCGGGCTGCCGATCGTTGATGCCGACGGCATGGGCCGCGCCTTCCCCGCGCTCCAGATGACCAGCTTCAACATCGAGGGCGTGGCCTGCGCCCCGATGACGATCGCGGACGAGCACGGCAACAGCGTACTCTACCAGACGGTCACAGGTCTGAAAGCCGAGGAACTGGCGCGCCCCGTCGCCGCGGTGATGGGCGCCAGCGTGTGCATGTCGTGCTATCCGATGACCGGGGCGCAGGCGCGCCGCGCCGCCGTGCCGCTGACGCTGAGCGGCGCGATCGGGATCGGCGAGGCGATCGCGCGCGGCGGCGATCCGCGCCCGCCGCTCGACCGGCTGATCGACGCCTTGCGCGCCCACGCCTACTATGCGGACGCGGCGGTGGTGTTCCGGGGCAAGATCACCAGCCTCGAACGCGATACCACGCGCGGCTGGGTGTTCGGCAGTTGCACGATCTCCGCCATGGGCGGGGCGGATGCGGCGACTGGTGTGGCTGAAGTCCGATTCCAGAACGAGAACCTCGTCGTGCACGTCAACGGCGAACTGCGTGGCATCGTCCCCGATCTCGTCACCATCGTCGATGCCGAAACCGCGCATGCCATTCCCACCGAACGCCTCGCCTACGGCCAGCGCGTCGCCGTGGTGGCGTGCAGCGCACCACCGATCCTCACCACCCCGCACGCGCTGGACGTGGTCGGCCCGCGATGCTTCGGGCTGGACGAGGACTATGTGCCTGTCCGCGACCTGATCGGGGAGTGCGCGTGATGCGGATGCACCTGATCACCCCCGTCATCACCGAAGGGATCCGCACGCTGGACGACGTGGCACCGCTGATGCGCGACGATCTGGTGATCACCCAGTCGCTGCTCGCGCCACGGTCTGCATGGCGGACGGCCTGGTCCGCGCCGGGCTGGCGCACAGCAAGCGCACGTACGGCACGCCACGCGACAAGGAACTGAGGGGATACCCGGAGATAGGCATCGCTCGACACGGGGCATAAAAGGGGAAAGACGATGGGAACGAACAACATGAGGGGCGCTGGCCGGCTGGCCATCGCAATTGCCGGACTGACCGCCGGAACGCACGCAATGGCGCAGGAAGCGCCGCAGAACCAGGGCTTTGGCGATATCGTGGTGACCGCGCAGCGGCGCCAGGAGAACCTCCAGAACGTGCCGATCCAGGTGGCCGCGTTCTCCGAGCAGAAGATCACCGACGCCGGCATCAAATCCACCCGCGAATTCGTCAATCTGGTGCCCAACGTCTCGTTCGACGAAAGCTTCACCTATCTCAATTCGTTCGTGGTGGTGCGCGGCGTCACGCAGATCAACAATGCGGATTCGCCCGTGGCGGTGATCGTCGACGGCGTTCCCCAGAACAGCCAGAAGCAGTTGCGGATGAACCTGTTCGATATCCAGCGGATCGAGGTGTTGAAGGGACCGCAGGGCGGCCTTTACGGGCGCAACGCCATCGGCGGGGCGATGAACATCATCACCAAGGACCCGTCCGACCACATGGAAGGCGCGCTCGACGCCAGCTATGGCCGGGGCGACGCCATCGACGTGACCGGTTCGCTCTCCACCCCGATCGGCGATGACGCGGGCCTGCGCGTCGCCGGATCGTACAAGACCGACAACGGGCGCATCCGCAACACCTACAGCAACAAGAACGTCGATTTCATCGACCACGACTGGGAACTGCGCGGCAAGTTCAAGGCCTCGCTCAGCGACAACCTGAAGATCGACCTGCGCGCCTCCTACCGCGATTTCCGCGCCGGCGCGATCTATGACAGCCGCGTCCCTTCCGGGCTGGCCAACGATTTCCGGCTGCCCAGCTCGAACATCGAAGGCCTGACGTTCGGCAACCTGTTCGATACCTCGGCCAAGATCGATCTCGATCTCGGCGCCGCCACGCTGACCAGCATCACCGCCTATACCGACATCAAGGAGAGCTATCGCGGCGATCTCGATTTCGGCAATCCGGTGGACAATCCGGGTGGCTTTCTCGGCTTCGGCATCCAGGCCGGCCAGGGGCAGGACCTGCGCGTCAAGCTGACCAGCCAGGAATTGCGCCTCGTCTCCAACGGCAAGGGGCCGTTCCGCTGGATTCTCGGCGGCTATTACCTGCACACCAAGCGCAGCCTGCTGACCCGCGCCTTCATCGACCTGAACGGATCGCGCGATCAGATCGACAATCCCGCGCTGGCCCTGATCCGGCTGAGCGAGGACAACAGCAACAACGCCTATGCCGTCTATGGCAACGTCGACTACGACCTGAGCGATCACCTCACCCTGTCGGGCGCGCTGCGCTACGATCGGGACGAACGACGGCAGACCGACCTGGCATCGGGCGCGGTGCGCAAGACCAGCTTCGACAACGTCCAGCCCAAGGCGACGCTGACCTACAAGTTCAACGACCGGCAGCTCGTCTATGCGACGTACAGCACCGGCTTCCGTTCGGGCGGATTCAATGCACCCACGGTGAGCATCCCGGTGTTCCGCGCGGAAAAGCTGGCGAACTACGAGGCCGGCTTCAAGACGAGCTGGTTCGATCGCCGCCTGATCCTGAACGGGGCGGTCTACAAGGCCGTCAGCAAGGATTTCCAGTATTTCTACATCGATGTCGCCACGGCCTCGCAGATCATCGGCAATATCGACAAGGTGCATATCTGGGGCGTGGAACTGGAAATGCAGGCGCTGCCCACCAAGGGCCTGCAATTGTTCGGCGCCATTGGCACGACCGATACCAACATCCGCAAGAACGTGGTCGATCCCGCCTCCGTGGGCAACCACACGCCCAAGACCACGACCTGGTCGATGAACGCCGGCTTCCAGTACAACCGCCCGCTGACCGACGATTTCGGGCTGCTGCTGCGGCTCGACTATGCGCACAAGGGGCGCAAGTACTGGCAGGTGGACAACCGCCAGGTGCAGAACCCGATCAACCTCGTCGATGTGCGCGTGGGCGTCGAGAACGAGCGCTGGGGCCTCTATTTCAGCGGCCGTAACATCTTCAACGAGAAATATTACAGCGACTACAACCCGAAGGCCTATTCCGGGTCCGATACCGATATCGGGTTCCGCGCGCAGCCGGCGACCTGGGCCGTGGAAGCCAAGGTCAAGTTCTGACGCGGTCGGGCCATCGCGGCATCAGCCCGCCGCGATGGCCCGAATGTCTAGGCGGCCAGCAAGGCATCGATCCAGCGAGCGACTTCGCCGTTCTCCCAGGTATCGGACGCCGCCCCGATCACCACTTCGGCGATCGAACGTCCCTCGATCGGGGATTCGGTGAAGGCGTTGAACAGCCAGACGCCATGCTGCCGCGCGAACGCCGCGTGTCTTTGGTGCAGATCGGCGGACGTTCCCGGCAGCAGGAGCTGGAAGCTGTTCGCGTGGGGAATGACCGGGTGAACGATGATCCGCCCGTCGGAGGCCAGCACCTCGGCCAGATCGCGTGCGCGGCGGACATATTCGGGCATGCGGGCCAGATGCTGATCGATGCCCGCCAGCGCCGAAAGCGCCTGCGGAAAAGCCGTCGCGAGGTTGCCCGCGAAGCGCGTTTTCCATGGCGCGAGACGCCGGACGAAGGCGTCATCGCCAACCAGCGCCGCGCCGCCCAGGCCGCCGAGCCCCTTGTAATAGGACACATAGACCGTATCCGCGAGGTCGGCGAGGTCGGTCAGCGCGACGTCATACCCCGCCGCCCCTTCCCACAGCCGCGCACCATCGAAATGCAGCGGGATACCCTCTTCACGACACCACGTGGACATCGCCCGCAATTGGTCCAGCGGAGGCAGCAAATAGCCTGACCGGCGCAGCGGCAGTTCGACGACCACCGCCGCCAGCTTCTCCTCCACGGCTTGCAGCGCGGCAAGGTCGAACGGCTGATAGCGGCCGAGGCGGACAGCCTTCAGGCCGGCCACGCGTTCCAGCCCGTCCCCTTCGTCCGACGCGATATGCCCCTGCGGATGGATCGCGACCGTGTCAGTCCCGCGCGCTTCGGCGTGGACGCGGAGCGCGCAGTATTGCGCGGTCATGCCCTTGATGAAGAACCGTGCAGCCGGCTTGCCCAGCAATGCGGCCGTGCACTCCTCGAGCCGCGCCACGGCGCCACCGGCGCCATAGACATCCGCGGCCTCATCCTCGGGCGCATAGTCGGCCAGCGCGAGAAGCTGTTCGCGCGGTCCGGAAAAGCCATGGTACGATAGCGAGCGGGTGCAGGATTTCCTGATATCGGGATCGTTCATGCCGCAATCGTAAGGACTTGAGCCTATGCCGCAAGGCACGGCCGCCCCGTCAGGCGAACGGTTCGTCGATTGCCCGCGAAGGCTCGGTAAACCAGCGCGCGCCGTGATCGGTGACGTGGAAATGATCCTCCAGCCGCACCCCGAACCGGCCCGGCACCACGATCATCGGCTCGTTGGAAAAGCACATGCCGGGTTGCAGCGGCGTCTCGTCCCCGCGCACCAGATACGGCGCTTCGTGGACCGACAGGCCGATGCCGTGCCCGGTGCGATGGGGCAGGCCCGGCAGGCGGTAGTCCGGACCCAGTCCGTGCCGTTCCAGCACCGCCCGCGCCGCCGCATCGATCGCGGCGCAGGGCACGCCGGGCCGGACGGCATCGAACGCCGCGCGCTGCGCCTCGGCCTCGATCTCCCAGATCCGGCGCTGTTCGTCATCCGCCTTGCCGAAGACGTAGCTGCGGGTGATGTCGGAATTGTAGCCTTCCACCGCGCAGCCGGTGTCGATCAGCACCATGTCGCCCTCGCGCAGTTCGTCGTCCTGCGGCAAGCCGTGCGGGAAGGCGGTGGAAGCGCCGAACTGGACGATGCAGAACGTGCTGCCCCCGCTGCCGATCGCCTTGTGCGCGGCATCGATGAAGCCGCGCACGGCGCTGGCGCGGATACCGGGGGCGAGAACGCGGGCGGCGCGGCGCTGGACTTCCAGCGTCATCCGCTTGGCTTGCCGCATCAGCGCCAGTTCCGGCTCGGACTTAATCGCCCGGCACCCGTCGATGATCGGGGTGGCATCGAGGACCGAGGCAGAGGGCGCCGCCAGCCGGACCCGCTCCGCCATGCCGAACGGCAGCGCCGGATCGATCGCCAGCCGCGTGGCGCCGGCTTCGCGCAGGATCGCGGCGACCAGCGCGGAAGGACTTTCGTGCTCCTCCCACAACCGCAGATCGACATCCAGGGTCAGGATCGCCTCGAGCGACCCCTGCTCGAACGCCGGACAGACGATGTAGGGCTTGCCGCGCGGCGTCAGCACCATTGCCACCAGCCGTTCGATCATGCCCCAGCCGATCCCGGTGAAGTACGAGAGGCTGAGCCCCGCCCCCACCAGCAGCGCATCCGCCCCGGCATCGACCATGGCCGCGCGGGCACGCTCGATCCGGGCCTGCCGCTCCGCCAGCGTGATCGCGGGCGCGCGATCCGCCCACGGCTGGATGGTGGCCAGTTCGGCCGCGATGGTCGATCCGCCGATCATGCCGCCGGATCGAACCCGTAATCGCGCCGCGCCTGCTCCGGCGTGACATAGCCATCGCGCAGGTCGGCCAGCAGGCGGGATCGTTCGCGTTTCATCGGATCACCATAGCCGCCGCCCGTCGCGCTGACGAGCCGGAAGGTCTCCCCTTCCACCGCCCGCGCGCCGGTGACCATCGAATAGGTCTCCACCGAGCCATCGCGGCGCAGGATCTCGGCGCGGTTGGTGGAGCCTTCGCCACCGCCGGCCAGCCCCCACGGGCGCGAGGTGGTGCGCGTGGCGGAATAGGTGAGGAAGGCTTCCTTCGCCGTCACGCGATAATCCAGCACCACGCCCTTGCCGCCACGGTATTCGCCCGCGCCGCCGTCCTCGTCGTGCAAGGCATACCGGTCGATCTCGAAGCCGTAGCGGCTTTCGGCCAGTTCGATGGGGATGTTGAACGTCTCGCCATTGGCGGCGCAGAACTGGCCGGCATCGCCGTCGTGATCGATGCCCGCGCCCCAGCCGCCCACCAGCGGCTCGCCCATCACGAACAGGTCTTCCGTCCCCGGCAGCAGTCCGGAAATGAACGTGGCGCCCACGGTGCGCTGGTGGCCCACCGGCAGCTTGTGCGGCATCAGCGGGGCCAGCGCCTTCCACATGACCTCGATCGCGCCCAGCAGCGATTCATAGTAGATCGATACCGGCGCCGGGCTTTTCGCCGACAGGATCGTGCCTTCCGGGCAGATCACCTCCAGCGCGCGGAAGCAGCCGCCGTTGGCCGGAATCTCGGTATTGGTCACCGCCTTGAACGTGCAGCGCACGCCGGTGATCAGGCCGGCATAGGACAGGTTGATCGGCCCGGGCGCCTGGCCGCTGGTGCCGGTGAAATCGGCAACCATCCGGTCGTCGGTGATCGTCACCTTCACCTTGATCACGAACGGGCCGTTGCCGTGCCCGTCCTCTTCCACCACGTCCTCGGCGGTGAACACGCCCTTGGGCAGCTTCTTCAGCTCCTCGCGCGTCATGCGCTCGCCATAGTCGAGCAGCGAATCCATCGCCGCCAGCAGATTGTCGACCCCGTATTTCGCGGCGAGTTCGACGATCCGCCGCCCGCCCACGCGGCAAGCGGCCACGCCCGCGTGCATGTCGCCGATGGTGCTGTCGGGCAGACGGACGTTGGTGCGGATCATCTCGACCAGCGCCTCGTTCATGCGGCCTTCGTCGAACAGCTTGAGGAAGCGCAGGTGCAGCCCTTCCTGGAAGATGTCGGTCGATGCGGTGGTCGCGCTGCCGGGATAAGTGCCGCCCACTTCGGTCCAGTGCGCCTTGTTGACGGTCCAGGCGATCAGCCGGCCGTCGACGAAGACCGGATAGAGGATCACCACGTCCGACAGGTGCGTGCCGCCGCCTTCGTAGGGCGAATTGGTGACGAAGATGTCGCCCGGCCTGATCCGGTCGAGCGGCCAGTGCTCCAGCGTGCTCTGCACGGCGGTATCGAGCGTGGCGAGGAAGCCGGTCACGCCGTTGCCCTGCGCCAGCAGGTTGCCGCGCGCATCGGTCGCGCCCACGGCGAAGTCGGTCGTCTCGTAGATGATCGGGCTCATCGAGGTGCGGATCATCGCGTTGAACATCTCGTCGCCCAGGGCCACGAGCGCGTCCTTGATGATTTCCTGGGTGAAGGGATCGGTGCTCACGGGCGCGCTCCTTCGGGCTGGGGAAGGTGGACATGGTAGTTGCCAAGGCGATCGACTTCGGCGCGCGCGCCCGGCGGCAGCGGCAGGGTAACGGCCGGCTCCTGGATCACCGCCGGGCCGGACAGCGCCATCCCCGGCTCCAGCCGCAACCCGTCGTAGATCGTCGCGTCATGCACGCCGTGCGTGTCGAAATCGACGCGCCGGGTGCCCTTGACCGCATCCGCCAGCGTCAGGCCGGTCACCGCCCGCTCGGCAAGGTCGGGCTTGTCGACCGGCAGGGTGGCGACAAGGTGGAAGTTGACGAGCTGCACCGCCGCGTCGAGCCGGTAGGTGAAGCGCTTCTCGTGCGCCTCGTGAAACGCGGCGATCGCGGCGTCCACCGGCGCATCGCCATCAAGCGGGAAGGCGATGCCCACGGTATGTTCCTGCCCCACATAGCGCAGGTCCGCCCGGTATTCGAACAGCGGCGCGCGATCGCCCGCTTCGCCGGCGAAATCGCGCAGCGCCTCCGCCTCGATTTCGGCGAAGATGGCGCGCACGGCGTCGATGCTGCCGGGCGCGAGCGGAGTCAGCCGGGTGCGGATATAGTCGCGCCGCAAGTCGGTCAGCAGCATCCCCCAGGCCGAGAACACGGAGGAGTTCACCGGGATGATCACGCGCGGCACCTTGAGCTCCTCGGCCAGCGCCACCGCGTGCATCGCCCCGCCGCCACCGAAGGCCATCAGCGCGAAATCCCGCGGATCGTAGCCCTTGTTGGTGGACACCAGCCGCAGCGCGGTGGTCATGTTGGCGTTGGCGATGCGGATCACCCCCCGCGCCAGTTCCGCGCGGCTGAGCCCGAGCTGGTCGCACAGCGGCGCGAAGGCGGCATCCACCGCCTGCCAGTCCGGTTCGACCTCCCCGCCGACGAAGCTGGCCGGATCGATGCGGCCCAGCAGGAGATTGGCGTCAGTCGTGGTCGGACGGGTGCCGCCGCGCCCATAGGCTGCCGGCCCCGGCCGCGCGCCGGCCGATTGCGGCCCGACATGGAGCTTGCCGCCGGCATCGACCCACGCGATGGACCCACCGCCGTTGCCGATCTCGACGATTTCGGAAACGGGCGTCTGCACCGGATAGCCGGGCGACTTGCCGTCGCGCTCGATGTAGTAGTCGGTCGAGACCTTGATCTGACCGCCCTCGATCAGCGTGCATTTGGCCGTGGTGCCGCCGATGTCGAGCACGATCAGGTTCGGCTCGCCGATCGCCCGGCCGACATGGGCGGCGGCGTAAATGCCGCTGGCAGGGCCGGATTCGACCATGGTGATCGGGTTGGCCTTGGCCGCGGCGGCGGTGGCGATGCCGCCGTTGGACTGCATCATGTAAGGCTTCTGGGCAAAGCCGCCGTCGGCCAGTCGCTGTTCCAGCCGCTCGATATAGCGCCGCGCGATCGGCGAGACGTAGGCGGAAAGAACCGTGGTGTTGGTCCTTTCATATTCGCGCCATTCGCGACTCACTTCGTGGCTCGCCAGTACGGCCACGCCGGGCCAGGCCGCGCGGATCGCCTCCACTGTGCGGCGTTCGTTTTCGGGATTCACATAGGCGTGAAGAAAGACCACCGCGATCGCCTCGACGCCTTCCGCCCGAAAGAAATCGAGCAGCGCGGGCAACGGCGCGAGGTCGACCGGCTTCACCAGATCGCCCCGGAAATTGCTGCGTTCCACCAGTTCGGCGCGCAAGTAGCGGTCCACGAACGGCCGGGGCTTGCGGAAGTTGAAGTTGAACAGGTCCGGCCGGTTGCCCCGCGCGATCTCGATCACGTCGCGGAAGCCCGCCGTGGTGATCAGCGCGGTCTTCACGCCCTTGCGCTCGGTCAGCGCATTGATCACGACGGTGGAGCCGTGCGCGAAGAAATCGAGCGCGGCCGGCGAAAGGCCGGCCTTGACCATGGCGTTCATCACGCCCTGTTCGAATTCGGGCGGGGTGGTATCCGCCTTGGCCACCTGCACCGCGCCGGGGCGGCCGGTCTCGGGATCGACGGGATAATAGACCAGGTCGGTGAAGGTGCCGCCGACGTCGCTTGCTGCACGCACGGGAATTCTCCGGTTGGGCCTGTCGCCAGGCCCCGGTGGGAAGGGATCAGGGAAAGTGCGGCGCGGTCAGGCGCGGGGCACGATCACGGTGTTGCCGATCGGCGGCGGCGCGGCGAACAGGCCGCTGGCCGCCAGCCGGTCCTCGCCGGGCGGGGCCATGCTGTAGAGTCGGCTGGGCTTCCATCCGAACTGCACCTTGGCCAGCGCCGCCGCCTCGGTCGCCTTGTAACAGGCATAGACGGCATCGACGATCGGGACGCCGAACTCCCGCTGCAACTGCGCGTAGAAGCCGAATTCGATCGTGCAGCCCAGGATCACCGCCTCGGCCTTGTCGATCTCCACCGCCTCGCGCACCGCGCGGCGGATGGCGTCCTCGGTGGCGGCGGTATCCTGCTGGAATTCATCGACGTGGCGGCCGATGGTGCGGAACGAGGCCAGCCGGTCATGATAGCCATAGTGGCGGATGCGATCTTCCATCTGCACCTTCCACTTCTCGACGCCGATCACGACCGAGAAGCGGTTGGCGAGGTTGGACACGATCTGGAGCGCCGACTGGCACGGCGCGCAGACCACGGCATCGCCGGAAATCTCGCGCGCCTCGTCCAGCGCGGTGTCGTAGAAGCAACCGATGGCATAGCCATCGAAGCCATGGGTCGCGGCATAGCGCGCGATCGCCGTCACCGGAAACCAGATGCTGCTTTCGAACACCCGCCATTCCAGGTTGGTCAGCGCGACCGGCTCTGGAATGGCAAGCGAAACGACATGGACTTCGGCATTGGGCAGTTTGACGCGGCCGATCAGGTCGGCGATGGGCGCGTCATAGCCCGGCTGGTTGATCGGGTTGACCCAGAGGATCCTGAGCGGCGCCGTGGCCGGCGCCTCGCGGTGATGGGCGATCGCGGTCATGTCCTTTCCCTCAGAAGCTCGTCCGCAGCTCGAAGCCCCAGGTGCGCGGCGAAGCCGGCTGGACGAAGCCCCCGCTGACGAACTCGGCGTTGTACTTCTTGTCGCCAAGGTTGCGGACGAACCCGGTCAGGCTCCACTTGCCGCTGGCGTCCTCCAGCCCGGCATGAAGGTTGACGAGCTGGAAGGAAGACCGCGCCGTGGCGTTTTCCGGGTCCCAGTACTGCTTGCCGTGGTGTTCCATCTCGCCGCGCGCGAAGACGTTGAGGCCATCGGACACCGGGAAGCGGTATTGCGCGCCGATCGATCCGCTGTCGCGCGGGATATAGGGTGCCCAGTTGCCGACATCGGCGGGATTGAACGTGAACTTCTTGATCCGGCTGTGGGTGTATCCGTAGTTGGCGTAGAGGTCCAAGCCCTTGACCGGGGTGAAGGCCACCTCGATTTCCCCGCCGTAGAGATCGACCTTGTCGACGTTGACAAGGATCTGCGCGCCCACCGCGCCGACGAACACGAAGTAGAACGGGTTCTTGTCGGCGGTGTAGAACGCGGTGCCGTTGATCCGCAGGCGGCCACCGAGCAGCGTCGCCTTGAAGCCGGCCTCGGTCGTTTCCGCGCTTTCCTGCCGGGCCAGGTCGAAAGCGCCGGGCAGGTTGGCGGCGGACGCCGCGCCGGCCTGGTTGAACTGGCCAGACCGGAAACCGATGCCCCAGTCGGCGAACAGCGTGAGGTTCGGGCTGGCCTTATAGTTCAGCGTGACCTTGGGCTGCGCCTTGCTGAAATTGGCGACGCGCGAACAGGCGGTGGTGGCCGCCGCCGTGCAGCCGGCGGGAACGCCCGCGCTGCTCAGCGGATCGATCATCTGATGGCGGTGATCGTGGTCGTAGCGGAACGCGACCGCGGCTTCGAGCTTATCGGTCAGGTCATAGGCAACGTTGCCGTAAAAGGCATAGGCGGTGTTGCGGTTGTTATCAGCCAGGAACGACAGCGTGGGGTTGATCGGATTGCTGTACTGCGGCGCCTTGTAGATGCTGACGATGCCCTGCCCGTTGTCCTGCCCCGTCGTGGTCGAGATGAACCGGCGGGTGCCGAGGATGTAGGCACCGATCATCCAGCGGAAGCGGCCGCCATCGGGCGATGCGATGCGCAGGTCGTTCTGCCAGGCCTTGACGGTTTCGTACTGCGTCTGCGTGCCATCCGTGCCGAACACGTTGCGGCTGGCGGTGTAGGGGAATTGATCGCCTTCGAGGTATTCCTTGATGCGGATATAGGACAGGACGTTGGTAATCGTGCCCCAGTCCGCCTTGTTTTCCAGCTTCAGCGAAACATCGGTCAGCTCGCGGAAATTGCGGCCCCGGTTGGTGGCGCAGAACCGGCGGCTGACGCGGTCGGCATCGGGCGCCGGGCCGCCGAACGGATTGGCCGGATCGAGGAAACACGATGTGTCCGAGGCGAACTTGGCGCCCTGATACTGGAACTGATCGCCGATCGCGTTGGTGTGGCTGTAGCTCGCGCGCAGATCCGCGGTCAGCGTATCGGTCAGGAACGCTTTCAACTGGCCGCGCACGTTGCGGTCGTGCACCCAGTCGACCGTCTGGTTCAGATAATCGTTGCGCAGCAGGCCGCCGAAGTTGCGCGCGCTGCCGGCCAGGCGGAACAGCAGCTTGTCCTTGACGATCGGCCCGCTGACCGAAACCTCGCCGCGATAGTCGTTGCCGTTGCCGGCGGAAATCTGCGCGTCGAGATGAAAGTCGTTGGTCGGCTGCTTGGTGGTGACGATGATCGCGCCACCGATCGCGTTGCGCCCGTAAAGCGCCCCTTGCGGGCCGCGCAGCACTTCGATCTGCTTCACGTCGAACAGGTCGCTGGTGAACTGGCGCGCGGAAATCTGCTGGATACCGTCGGTCACCACCGCGATCGGGCTTTCGCCGTTGCGGACCTGCGAGATGCCGCGAATGGTGACGAACGAATTGCCCGCGCTCTGCGACTGGACGATCGAGATATTGGGCGTGATGCCGATAAAATCCGCCACGCCCTTTACCCGCGCATCCTCCAGCGCCTGGCTGGAAAAGGCGGTGACCGACAGCGGCGCCTGCTGCAGCGCTTCCAGGCGGCCACGCCCGATCACGACGATCTGGCTGGGGTCGGCGGGCGCGGCAGCGGCCTCTTCCGCCGGCGCTTGCTGCGCGTGCGCCACGCCAGCGGCGGACAGGACGAGCGCCGAGGCGCAGGCGGACAGGCGTATCGTGCTACGAACGGACATTGGACCCCCCTTGGTCGGATTTGTGTCTCTTCCGGCAAGGTCCGTCATCGGGCGGTCACGAACAAGCTGCCCCGGAGAGTAGCTACCCATCGGTGGAGGCGGCGGCGGACCTACCCGAACGGGGAGGTCCGGCGGCGGGCGGAGAGTCAGGCGCGGGAGGACCAGCCGGTGTCGCGCAAGGCAGACAGCGCGTGGGCGCGACGGTCCACGCCCAGCTTGGCGAAGATGTTTTTGAGGTGGAATTTGACGGTGTGCTCGGTCATGTCGAGCGCGCGGGCAATTTCCTTGTTGGTCAGTCCGCGCGAAAGCTCGGCGACGACCTCCTGCTCGCGCGTGCTGAGCACCGCGATCGGGCTGTCGTCCGCCGGGCCGGTCTCCGCCATGCGCTCGTCGATGGAGGACAGGAACGAGGCCTCGACGGGATTGCCGCCGCCGTCCCACAGCGCGCGCTTGAGCCGGCGGATCAGCGGCGCGAGTTCGGGCTGCTCGAAGAACGGCAACGCGATCCCTTCACCGGCAGCGCGCTCCACCGCCTCGCGCAAATGGCCCATGGCGTCGTCCGGCCGCCGGCCCAGCGCGGCGATGCGCGCCAGCAGCAGATGCGCGCGCACTTCATAGGGACGCGCGCCGATCGCCCGGGCACAGGCCAGCATGTCGCCCGCCCGTTCGCGCGCCTGCGCCGGATCGCGGATCGCCAGCCACGTTCCCAGTGCGAACGCCACGTCCACACCGGCGCGCCAGTGGACGGGATTGTCGCGCCAGATGCCGAGGGGGAAACGGGCGGCGAGGTGTTCCGCCAGCGGCTGCGCCTGCGCTGTCTCGCCCGCCGCACTATGGCGCAGCAGGCGCTGCGCCTGGACGATGCTCGCCAGCCGCTCCAGCCCGCGAGCGCGGGTCAGCGCATCGCCATCGGCAATCACGCGGTCCATGGCCGCGCTATCCTGTGCCAGCCAGGCAAGGCGGAAGCGGCTATCCAGCCCGGCGGCATAGATTTCGAACCAGCCATCGTAATCACAGACATGGCGGAACGCCTCGTCAAGCTCCTGCGCGGTCATCGTCAACCGCCCGTCGCCCCACAGCTCGACCAGCGCCAGCAGCGTCTCCGCCAGTGCCTTCAGGCCGCTGTCCGCGCCGAAGTTCTCGACCGCCATCGCCTTCGCGCGCTGGAGATAGGCGGTGGCGCTACGCAGTTCGCCGCGATAGCCGCACGACAGGCCCGCGTGCAGGAAGCAGTAGTTGAGGCCCAGCACCGAATTGACCGAGCGCATCGCGCCCATCGCCTGCCGCGCGAAATCCTCCGCCCTTGCCAGCTGGCCCGCGCACAGGCTGGCGACCGCCCCCGCGCAATCGAGCACGCCGCGCGTCAGTCCGTCGGCATCCGGCATCCGCTGCCGCATCGTCTCGAAGAACGACAGGAACGGCACGTCGACGGTATTGTCCTCGTACGTGCGGATCAGGACGTTGATGTTGAGGGTATCGCGCTCGTAATCGTTCAGCAGGCTCCAGTCCCCACCAGGCCAGTCACCCGCCGGCGCACCCGGATCAAGGGCCACCAGATCGAACGTCGATCGCGCCTCGCGCAGCAGACCCATCTTGAGCTTCACGTAGGCTTCGGCCAGCAGCAGGCGCGGGTGCGACAGGCGCTCTGCCGGAGGAATGAAACCCAGCAGCTGGTTGAGCTGTCCCATCCCGCCGAACAGCACCAGCCGCCAGCCGCCCGCCTGTTCCACCAGTTCGGCGCAGCGCGCGAAATCGCCGGCCAGGCTGGCGTGGCGCACCGCCTCGTCCAGCAGTCCCCGCCGTTCGAATGCTTCCGAGGCGCGCAAGTGCAGCGCGGGCACCGCCGTCGGCCTGCGCTGGCGCAACTGCGCCTGGAGATAATCGGCGAAGAGATGGTGATACCGATACCAGATCGCGTCGGCATCGAGCGGTGTCAGCAACGATTGCAGCGGCTCCAGCTGCTCCATGATCCGCCAGCTGTCGTCACGCCCCCGCAGCGCATCGGTGATCTCCACGCTGAACCGTTCGAGGATCGAGGTTTCCAGCAGAAAATCGACCGCCTCCTCGGTCAGCCCGCGCAGGACCTGATCGGAAAGGAAGCTCCACAAGTGCCCTCCCCGCGTTGCCAGCCGGCCCAGAGCGGGCGCACCGGAGGCCTGCCCCTGGCCCTGCAAGGTGATCAGGCGGGCAAGCTGCAGCGCCACCGGCCAACCCTCGGTCCGCTCCGCCAGCGCGTCGCGATCGGCTTCGGCCAGACCGACATCGAGCACCTGCCGCGATTCCGACGGCGTGAAGCGCAGCATGTCGCTGGTGATCTCCACCGCCGCGCCGCTGCCCAGCAGGCGGTGCAGCCCGATATCCGGTCGGCGGCGCGTGCTCATCAGCAGGCGCGTGCCTTCGGGCAGCAGCGCGATCCACTGCCCGAGGAACCCGTCGAGCGGCTGGGCGGACGCGCGGTGATAATCGTCAAGAATCAGCGTGACCGGCGCGCCGCTGCCGGCGAGGCGCGCGTTCAATTCGCGCACCGCGCTGTCGATGGTGATCTCGGTCAGGCCCCGGTCGGCCTGCGCCACCAGATCGCCCACGTCGACATCGGCGCTTTCCAGCGCCCGGATCACCCCGATCATGAAGCGGCGCACGTCCGCATCACCCTCGTCGAGCGTCAGCCAGCCCACGCGCCCGCCGGCGTCGCGCAAATGATCGCGCCATTGTGACAGCAGCGTGGTCTTGCCGAAGCCGGCCGGCGCGGTCAGGAGAACCAGGCGGCTTGCCGCCACCGATCCCAGCGCGGTCATCAGCCGGGCGCGGTGGACCACGCTCGACGGCATGCGCGGCACTTCCAGCTTGAGCTGGAGCATCCGCTGGGCGTCACTGGCGGTTCCGGTGCTGGGCATTCCCCCTCGACGCTGGCCGGATGGCCCCGCGCCATCCCTGCTTGCCGCCGCATAGTGTGCCGCCCCGCGCTCCGGCGCAACCTCCCCTTCCCGTGGCGGCGGCAGCGACGTCACGGCCCGTCGCGCCGGACCAGCGACAGTGGCCAAAGCGAGGTCTGGAGGTAGGCGCCGTCCAACGGCGTGGCATGCCCGGTCAGTGCCTGCAGCAGGAGCGCCCCCGCCTCCCCCTCCAGCCAGCCGCCCATCGCGACCGTCCGGTTCCGCGCCTCGTCGCAAGCGGTGATCGCCAGCGCACACCGGTCGCCTTCCTCCGCCTGCCCGTCCAGATCGGCAAAACCGGTGATGGCGATTTCGCGCCCGTCTTGCTCCAGAAAACCGTCCACCAGCGCGACGCGCCCACCCGGTTCGGCCAGCACGCGGAGGGCGAGCCGCATGCCGTCCGCGCCGCTCCAGACGCCCGACGCCGGATGGGGAACGGCCACCCCCGCCGGCGGCAACCCGGCATAGGGGGTATCCGAAGTCCTGCGATAGGTGAGCTTGTCACAATAGAGGCCGGGGCCGCACAGGCCCGGAAACTCCCCGGATGCCACGAGCAGATGATTGACCGTCACCTGCGCTCCGCCATCCTGGTCATGATACTGGCCGGCCATCGCCGACGCCCAATGCCAGCTCGGATCGGCAGGATCGCCACCGACCGAACGCCATGCGATCGCAAGAGCAAGCGGCTGGCCGTTCCCGCCGGAAGCGGTCCCGCCCCGACGGCCGGTCACGAGGTAGCGGCCCGTCGATCCGGTGGTCGATTCATACACGCCCCAGATCGCGCCGCTGCCCGCAGGCTTCTCCTCCACCGCGAGGATCATGCGCGAGCCGTACTCGTTCTCCCAGACGCCTGCGACCGTCACTCTGCCATCCCGTCATCACCAACCGGGCGAACTATCGCAGGCGCCAGAGGGCTCACATATCCTGACAGTCCAGCGCTAATGTGAATTCCAGCGCCATTTTTGCGAACCTGTTTCACGCCGCCATCTCCTCGGCCTGGGGCTGCTGGGCATGCATCCAATCGGCTGCGGCCTGGGCCTTGCTGG